>CAZTVB010000024.1:4972-13171 GCA_964616315.1 uncultured Rikenellaceae bacterium | reverse complement strand
GTATGAATTGAGAACAATAAACAATATGGACAATACTAGCACTCCAATTTGGGGTGATAGTGTTTTTTTATTCGATAGTATTTTGGTTAGTAACAAAGGTATTGATTACTTATTTTGCTTGAAACCCTTTATGAATTCCATAAGCACAATTGCAAAAACTGCGAAAAAGACTGATGCAAGTGTTGAAAGAATAATTACTAATGACCTTTTGGGATAGGCCTTTTTATCTGCAGCAACAGCGCGGTCTATTACAAATTGACTAGGAATTGTTTGTTGTGCTTCAATTCGAACAACTTTTAATCCTTGACGAATCTCCGATAGTTGGAGCGCCATTTCTTTTATTTCGTCTCGGTATCTTTTATACTTGCTTCCATTTTCTTGCAAAGGTTTTATTTGCTTTTCGAGCACACTTATTGCTCTTTTGTCATTGGCAATTAATGCCTTTGTGTAATCCTTGTAGTATTGTTCCGACTGCATTTTTAAATCTACAACCCCATTCATCATAACCTTTGTGAGTGAGTCCTCAAGAGCTTTCATTTCTGCCAGTCCTTGCTCGTATTGAGCCTCAAGAGCTAATAGCGCTTTTTGAGCAATTTGAGTTTTAACGGAACGCATTGCGCTATCGCACAAATCAACAACAGTGTTGGCAATTTTTGCAGCCATATCGGGGTTTCTATCTGTAACCTCAATCATTACGCTTTGGTATTGTGTAGGTTTAACCCTTACATTGTCGTCGTATCTTTGGTATATCTTAAATTTTGCATGCTTTTCATTGGGTTGAATCCCGTAATTGTTCATCAGATTCAGCTTGTTAATAACAGAGTCTTTCAGAGTACGGGATGTTAAAATCTGAAGGAATTGCTCAGCCTCCTCTGTTTCCCCAAAAACTGTAAGCCCTTCCTGTTTCATAAGCGTAAACAGCTCCTTGGATGCTTGGTTTGCAACTGGTGGGTATATTATTGCGGTTGATTTAAATTTAGGTTCAATTAAGAATGCCGCAATTGTTGATGCTACGAAGGCCAAAAAGGTTATCAGAATTAAGATTTTTCTATAATTCCATAAGGCATTAATTATATCGCCTGTATTTAGGTCGAAGTTTTTATTCTCAGTTGTCATAGCCTAAGCTGTTTTGTGTTAACAAAAACCCTCTCGCAGGAGAGGGTTTTACAATAACGTATTATTTATACCGCTAGTATAATGTTGTAACTTTTTTTTCCTTTTTGAATAAGTAAATACTTACCATTAATCAGATGTTCTGTGTTTATTAATTCGTCAGGATTGTTAATTTTTTCCTTGTTAATGCTCAATCCGCCACCTTGAACCAACCTGCGTAATTCACCTTTTGATGGGAACACCTTTGAATGCTCAACTGTTAACGATGATAGAGGAACTCCTGCTTTAAGCATATTTTTATCCACCTCAAAGGTTGGAACACCTTCAAAAACAGAAAGGAAAGTCTCCTCATCTAACCGTTTTAACGAGTCGGTTGTGACATTGCCGAATAACATTTCCGATGCTTCAACCGCAGTGTTGTAATCCTCCTCGGAGTGTGCCATAATGGTAATTTCACGGGCAAGCCTTCTCTGTAGTTTACGCTCGTGTGGTGCTTGCTTGTGCTCCTCAATAAGTGTCTCAATTTCGTTGCGAGGGAGAAGTGTGAAAATCTTGATATACTTTTCGGCATCCTCGTCCGATGTGTTTAGCCAGAATTGGTAAAACTTATATGGCGATGTTAATTTTTTATCCAGCCAAACATTACCCTGTTCCGTTTTTCCAAACTTTCCACCATCGGCTTTAGTTATAAGCGGACAGGTTAATGCGTATGCTTCACCTCCAAGTTTCCTGCGGATTAATTCAGTTCCAGTGGTAATATTACCCCATTGGTCGGAGCCTCCCATTTGTAGTTTGCAGTCCAATGCTTGGTATAGATGTAGGAAATCTGTTCCTTGAACCAATTGATATGTAAACTCAGTGAACGACATTCCTGCAGAGGATTCGGCGCTTAAACGCTTTTTCACAGAATCCTTGCTCATCATGTAGTTTACGGTGAGATGCTTACCAATATCGCGAATGAACGATAGGAACGAGAATTCCTTCATCCAATCGTAGTTGTTTACCATAACAGCGGCGTTGGCCTCCTTGGATTCGAAATCGAGGAAGTGCGATAGCTGCTTTTTTAAGCACTCCTGGTTATGACGGAGTGTTGACTCGTCAAGCAGGTTTCTTTCCTGCGATTTTCCCGAGGGGTCGCCAATCATACCGGTTGCACCACCAACAAGTACTACTGGTCTGTGACCGCAGCGCTGAAAATGGATAAGCATCATTACTGATACAAGGTGTCCAATATGTAGGGAGTCTGCTGTAGGGTCAATTCCCACATAGGCTGTTGTCATTTCTTTGGCAAGTTGCTCCTCGGTGCCAGGCATAATGTCGTGAATCATTCCACGCCATTTGAGTTCCTCAATAAAATTCATCGCTGTATAAAATTAAAATACTTAACCACTAAATTTTGTAGCTCCAAAGATATGAGTTTTCAACCTTATTCTGTAAGAAGGTTTTGGAAATAAATTCGATGTTGAATTTAATTACTCCTTTGAATTGTCGGTTTTGAGTCGTTCCTTCAAGGAATCCCTAATCGATTCAAAGTTCAAGTAAGGAAAGACAGCAGGAGCCAATTTGGATAGAGGTTTGTAAACGTAAGATTTTTCAGCCTCCTCCTTGGTGTAAAGTTTAGTTCTAACATTAACTTTTTCAACCAGAACAATTATCACACTTATAATAAAAGCATTCATTATTACACCGAAGATAAGCCCCGATATTTTATTTACTATGCCTAGAATGGTTAAGTCGAAAAATCCTTCGATTAGTTTACCTAAAAAGTGAATTGCAATAACAATTACTGCAAAGGTAAATGCAAACGATATTAGAGGTAGGTATTGATTGTTAAAGTTGAATTGCTCTGCCAGGAATGTTGCGGTGTAATCCGAGAATCGGATAGCACCCCAAATTCCTAGTAGTAATGCTGCTAATGAGAATAGTTGCGCAACTAGGCCTTTTGTGAAGCCCCTAATTGCACCAAGAATTAGCAATCCTACCAGTATAATATCAATTACATAAAAAGTCATTGCCAGAAATGTTAAACTACACGGCGCAACGGCCAACGCAATCCAAAATCTTACCTAAATTTTCGTTCCTTAGGAAGTAGTGAGTGTTTTTGCCATCACGTTTACAGGAAAGCACTCCTTTATCCTTTAAAATCCCTAGATGATGCGATGCTGTTGATTGTTCAATCTTAAGCGTTTCGTGTATTTCGGTTACGGTAAGTTTTTTGTTATCTTCAAGTAAACTTATAATTGCAATTCGCATAGGGTGAGCAATTGCCTTAAGCATATTGGCGGCTTGCTCCAGCTGTTCAATTTTTAGCTCTTTAATCTGTACCATTTATAACTATATGTTAATCAGTAAATATTTAATGCATGCAAATATATTAATAATTTATTTTGTTGCTTATTTATGCTTTTAAATTTTAGTTTGATTTAAAACAATTAGCAATTAGATTTTGTTTGTTCTTAAGTTTTCGAAAAATTATGGTTATTTTGCTTTAGATTTTCTGATTAACCCAAATCCCGCGATGCTCGATACTATTAAACAGCCAATAAACGAAGACCTTAAGCGATTTGAGCCTTACTTTAAGGAGCATATGAGCACAAAGGTTTCTCTGCTCGATGTAATTACTAACTATATATTTCGTCGTAAGGGCAAACAGCTCCGCCCAATGATTGTGTTCCTTTCTGCAGGGTTGAATGGTAAAATAGGTGATGAAACCTATGTTGCTGCAGGAATGATTGAACTACTCCACACCGCAACGTTAATTCACGACGATGTGGTTGATGAGGCCTACGAACGTAGAGGTTTTTTCTCCATTAATGCGCTTTGGCGGTCAAAAGTGGCAGTTCTTGTTGGCGATTATCTTTTGTCGCGCGGTTTGCTTGTGGCAATTGAGAACAATCAGTTTGAGTTGTTAAGAGTCATGAGTGAGGCTGTAAAGGAGATGAGCGAGGGAGAGTTGCTGCAGATTGAGCGCTCTCGCAAGATGAATATAGACGAGGAGATTTACTACGAGATAATCCGCAAAAAGACAGCATCGCTAATTGCATCGTGTTGCGCTAATGGCGCAATATCGGCTGGAGCATCGGAGGAGAATGTGGCTTTGATGAAGGAATTTGGAACAAACCTAGGTATCGCTTTCCAAATCCGCGACGACTTGTTCGATTATCAGCCTAGCGGAGTAATTGGTAAGCCAACAGGCAACGATATTAAGGAGAAGAAACTAACTCTACCATTAATTTATTCATTATCCGTTGCAGAGCCAAAGGAAAGTAAACGAATTCTTAACCTTATACGCCACAATAGCAAAAAGAGCAGCACAATCACCGAGGTTGTCGATTTTGTGAATAGAAATGGCGGTCTGGATTATACCATAAAACAAATGAACTCGTTTAGAGATAAATCTCTGGAAATACTAAAATCGTTTCCCGAATCGGAGTACCGAAAATCTATGGAGTTGTTAACTAATTTTGTTGTGGAGCGGAAGAAATAGGAACGCTACAATGTTGGCAAGTTAATACCCTTTATCAACCTGTAAGTTTCCAAGGCGTAAACGTCGGTCATACCTGAAACAAAATCTAGAACAGAGAGTATTTTCTCGTAGTTAATACCATCAATCTTAAATTGTTCAGGGATTAGCTGAATAACTTTCTTTGAATGACCCGTTTTTGGGTTTAGTACAGCTTGGCAGAAAATATCGAGTAGTGAACTTAGTATCTGAAAACCCGCAATCTCAATCTCAACGACTTTCCGGTGGTTGTAAACTTTGCTAATAGCCAGGTGCTTAATTGTTTCCATTGCATCCATCTGTGCTCCAGTTAAACTATCTACCAATGGTTTAATTGGCTCACCATCCATTATTTTGTTGTAATTGATAGCAAAGATTCTTGAGCAGTTCTCCACTAATTTGCTAATTACTATTGCACGTAGGTATGCAACTTGTTCATTGGGGTCTGTAACCTCATTGAGAGTCGTGTTTATCGAGTTCTTTTTACTGTCGCTATCGTCATCAAAAAATGCTCTGTATAGCTCAATAGTTTTCTCGGTAGAGAGTATACCCAGTTTATGGGCATCCTCAATATCCATTATTTGGTAGCAAATATCATCGGCGGCTTCAACTAGGTAAACCAAAGGATGCCGACAAAACTCTCCGCTAGGTTTTTTTGTAAGCCCAGTGGCATAGGCAATACTGTTGAAAACATCCGATTCAGCTTTAAAGTAGCCATACTTCTTTTTACCTAAGGTTGACGGGTAAGGGTATTTCAGAATTGAAGCAAGCACTGTGTTGCTAAGTCTGTATCCACCAACCCTGCGGCCATTGAATTGATGTGTTAGTAATCGGAGCGCATTAGCGTTACCCTCAAATCGGGTTAAATCATTCCATTCCCACTCGTCAACTAAATTTTTATAAAGACTTTCGTTGTCGGTAAAGTATTTTCGAATTGCTTCCTCGCCGCTATGCCCAAAAGGTGGATTTCCCAAATCGTGTGCTAAACAGGCCGCTGAAACTACTGTAGGAATTTGATTTACAATTAACCGTTCTTGTTCCGTTAATTCCTTTTCAATCAAAGGCAGAACACTATTGCCGAGCGACCTTCCTACGCTCGAAACCTCAAGGCTATGAGTTAATCGGTTGTGAACGAATATTACACCTGGCAATGGAAAAACCTGAGTTTTATTCTGTAATCGTCGGAAAGGCGAGGAGAAGATAATTCTGTCGTAATCGCGTTGAAAATCGGTTCTTGTGCTATCGGCCGATGTTTGCGATGCTGTTTCGGCGCCAAATCTATTTGAGTTGAGTAGTTGAATCCAGTTCATAGTTTCTAAAAAATTTAGGCTCAGTTTTCCTGAGCCTAAGTATTCCTTTTTATACTTTACTGTTCGGTGAGCAGGTGGCTAACATTAACTGCAATTTTAAGAATCTTATAAACATTACCGTCCTCATCTTTAAGCGGTGTGTATGTCTCAAAGAAAAGGTAGGTTTTGTCGTTAACGGTAAACTTATGGGTTTCCTTACGCACTATACCACTGTTAAGTTCTTCCCAGAAAACTCTGTAATTTTTGCGTTGCTCTTCGGTGAACTCCATTTGGTAGGAGTGATGCTTCCCAACAACCTCATCCATTGTGTATTCTAGAAGGTCTAGGTAGGCTTGATTTACAGATGTGATATATCCATCGGTATTATACTCCATAACAAAACTTGAGTTGCTGATTGCCTCGTAAAGGTTCTCCATTTCCTTATTCTTCTTAATAAGGTCCTTTTGAATGTTCGAAGCATCCTCTGCTTGCTTGTTTATCTCTTCCTCCATCAACTTGGAGGTAGTAATATCGCGAGTGATGCCGAAGGTTCCTATAGTTTCTCCAGAAGTATTCTTAAGTGGCAGTTTTGATGTTTCGGCCCAGGTAACCCTGCCGTCGGACATAACCTCTTTTTCAACAATACCTATGGCAGGTGTATCGGTTCTAATAATTCTTTGTTCATCCTCATAAGCTGGGCGTGCGTGCTCATCGTCGAAGAAATCGAAGTCAGACTTTCCAACCAATTCTTCCTGATTTTCAAGGCCAAAGAATCGTAGTGTTGATTTGCTAACCTTAACAAACTGACTCTTGAGGTCTTTAAAGTAGATTTTATCTGGAAGATAGTTCAGTAGAGCGTCAAGCAAAGTCTTTTCCCATTCAAGGTTCTTTTGGTTCTCGTAAAACTCGTCGTTACGCTTCTCCAACTCCTCCTTAATGGTGGCAAGTTCTTCTAAGTTTTGACGAACTTCTTCCTCCTGAGCTTTCATCTCCTCTGCTTGTTGTTGAGTTCTCTCAAGCAACTCCGCTGTGCGAATATTGGTGCGAACAGAGGTTAGCGTTTGGGCTATGCTTTGTGCAACTTTCTCAACAAAGTCGACGTGGAAATTCTCGAATTTAGTAAACGAGGCTAACTCTACAATTCCTAGTACACTTTCCTCAATCTTTAATGGGACAATAAGCAAGGTTCTTGGCTTTGCTTCTCCTAAACCAGAGGAGATTGAAATGTAATTCTCAGGAATATTGGTTAAATGAATTGTTTGTTTTTCTAGTGCGCAGGTGCCAATAAGACCCTCGCCAACCTGGATGTGTTTTGTAATAAACTTCTGACGGTTATAGGCATATGCCGCCAATAGGTCGAAGAAAGGATTGCTTGGGTCATCGTCATTATAAATGAACAATCCACCCTGGTTTGCATTTAGGTATGCAATAAGGTTTCTGATAATATTCGCCGATAAGGCCTCAATCTTATCGTTATCCTGACGAAGAATATCGCCAAATTTTGCAAGACCCTCGTTAATCCATTGCCTTTTTTGGTCTTCAATTTTGCGTTTTTGTTCCTCCTCTTGCGCTGTCCTGAGATTTACACCCATCCCAATAAGCGATTTTCCTAAAACATCCTCGTCGCTGAGCAAATTAAGTTCGGCACTATAGTTCCCAGAGCCAATCTCCTCGGCAAACTTTGTTTTCTCAGTTAATCCTTCAATAGTTTTATTGAGGTGATTAACCATTACACCAATCTCATCGGTATTTGTATTGGCATAAATCATGTCATTGCTAACATGACCTTTTGATAATCGTTCTAGAGTATTTGTAACAGCACTTATAGGATTAATGACATACCTTTTTGAAGAGTAGAAAATAAAGAAAGCTAAAAGGATAACTCCAAGAAAACCAATTATAATAGTTTTCCAGAACATTAAAATAGATTCATTTACGATAGTTGCCTTTGGTACAACAACCACCATAGCCCAGTGTTGTTTGCAATCGCCAACGCTTATTGGTCGAATTGTGAAATAGGACATTACCCCATTTATGTCAAAATCCTCAAAGAAAACCGGATTCCCATTACTCATTCTATCAATTGCACCATTCCTTAAGAATACTTCCTCATATTCGTTTAGCGCGCTTTCACCAATAAAGTCTTTATCGGGGTAAGCAACATACTTAAGGGTGTTCGATAATAAAAAAGCGTAACTATCCTCAAATGGCTTTATCTGCTTAAAGATTTCGTAGTAATTGGTTAAGGGAATATCAACACCAACAACCCCAGCAAATTTTTGATTTATTATGTTG
>CAZTVB010000024.1:0-4962 GCA_964616315.1 uncultured Rikenellaceae bacterium | reverse complement strand
ATAATTATACTGGTCATCAGAATCTTATTGTTCTGATTGTTGTCGTATGTGTCAAAATATGGTTCTTCAATACTTTCAGAATTTTCTTTTTTGATTTTTAAATATTGAGGAGGATCTCCATTAATACTTGCTTGCTCTGTTTTACTTTTTATATTTCCGTTTTCACGCCAAACGGTAGTTTTATATCGTCCATAATCCTTTTGATAAGTAGAGTCTAGATATTTCATTTCCCAACTATCCCAAACAGCAATAATGTCGGGGTTGTTGCTGAGTACGTCTCTGTAAGTATTTGTGTAAACGTCAAATATTTTTTCCTTAGGGAGCTTGTTACTACTCGATATTGAGCTGGAAAGAGTTCTTGTAATAAAAAGTTCCTTTTCAAGCAGAGCCTTAACAAATTCAGCATGTTTATCTGCCGTAACAGCAATATGAGCATGAGCAGCATCAATTGAATTCTTTTTTGCTTTTGTACCAATATAAAATACGGTAAAAAGGAGAATAATAATTGAGGCACCAACAAATAGAATTAAAATCTTATGTTGAAGTGACAACCTACTAATTATTCGATTTCGAATATGCTGAAACTCCAATTTTATATCCATACGGAAACGATGTGGGGTTAGTTGAAGCTTTGATACTTTTTCACCCTAGGGTTAACACACATTACAGGAATTTCTAATGAACCTTCACGCTTAGCATCAACAAATCTATCGTATTTGTCGGTCATAATTAGTATAAGGTCAGCCTCAATGATTTGCCCAAACTTAAAAACTTCATCCTCAAAGGAGCCCTTCTTCTTGGCTGTTTTAATACCATATACAATACCCACACCATCTAACATTTTCTTTGTAAAATAGATGTTGTTTGCCATCTGCTTCTTTTGCCCATCGTCAGTTAGGAATGGCTTGATTAGGTTGATGTTACATTTATAGTATTTGGCCAATAGTATAATCCAATGTACAGCTTCTTTAAATTTCCTATCGTAATCAACAGGAATTACAATTTCAATGTAATGTGAATGTTTAGGTGGTTTATTTATCACAATGAAAGGTAAGGTCAGTTCCTTAAAAATCAGATCCTTTAGAAAACTCGAAGAACGAAACGCTTTGCCTTTGCTCAAATAGGTATGGTATGATACTATTAGGTTTATATTAGCAGTTAGAATGAGTTCTCTGATAAGTCTTTTAGGATGACCCTCTAGAACCAAAGTTTGTGGACGAATCCCGTATTTCTGATAAGTAAACTCAGCAACAGCTTCAAACTTTTTATTGATGGCTTCAATTTCTTTAATATTAACCTTTCTAAAAAGGAAATCTTGAATGATGGATTTTGGTATTATGTTAAGCAACATAATTTCATTTCCTCCAGCATCGGCTAATTGAATGGCATGTTGAAGTGCATTTTCGGAACCTTCTGTAAAGTCCCAGGGAACAAGTACTACTTTTTTAATACTTTCCATAATCGGAAAATTAGTTTTATCAACAGTAACTCAATCTTATCTTAGGTTTATTGCCCAAGAACCAAACAAAATAAGCCTTTTGCTGAGTTTTGTTCGAATTAATAGGCATAAAAAACCTGATAAATATAGTAAAATTAAAAATAATCTCAATACAAAGCTAATTAAATCTCATTTTTCTCAACTTCCTGCATCCAGTTTCTTATATTTTGTAGCTGAATATTCTTATTAACGTTACGAAGTCGACGTGCAGTATTTGTAAAGTACTGATGTTTTTCAATAAATTTTATCTGAAGCAAATTCCAGTCATGAAGTGTGGCAATTTTTCCGTGCTCATGGAGCTCCTTGTACAGCATATTCGATACAGGTATAAAGTCCGTTCTACCTAAGTAATCCAAGTCCGAATCGCATATAATTTGTTCAAGAAGATTTTTAGGCTCTGGAGGCATTTTAGTTGCCATTATTATGCTGGATATTACCTCTATTTGCTCTTGGGTATAGCCGTACTCTGGCAAAATTTCGTAGGCAAGTTTAACGCTCATTTCTTCGTGGGTTGAGTAGTCAATCATATGCCCAGAGTCGTGAAATAGAGCGGCAGTCCTAAGCAAAAGTAACTCTTCTTTCGATACCCCTTCAGAACGTCCGATTAGTTCAACTTGGGTGTATACATCCACAGTATGCTTTAAGTTATGGTAGTATAGGTTTTTGGGCAAACCATTTTCGAGTTTTTCTAGAATGAACTCTTCCAAATCACCAAGCCTAATGAGTTGTAATTCAATCTTAAACTCATAGTTTGGTTTAATTCCCATCAAGTTTTCTGAGAGATTCGGTGTAATGCCCTCAACAAAGTACATTTTGATATCGCCTTTGTTCTTAATTGGAATTTTTCCGCGATAGGTGCAAGTGAAAAAATCCTTTACAAGTAGGTAGGTGTTTTCGGAGATGTTTATTTTGCCCGCTTCCCCCGCCGATTCCATTCTACTAGCCGTGTTAACTGTACTTCCCCATATGTCGTATGAGAGTTTATTTCTACCTACAACACCTGCAATAACAGGTCCAGTATCAATACCAATACGTAATTCCCAAATTGCCTCGCCCTGTTGGTGCTGGTTGTTTATTTCCTTCATATGGTTCATCATCTCAATGGCTGCAGCAACAACCTCAATAGGGTTTGTCCTGTTCTTTTTAGGAATTCCACCCGCGCACATATAGGCATCGCCTATGGTTTTTATTTTTTCAATATGGTACCTGTCCACCACTGTATCGAAGCGGAAAAAGAACTTATCGAGTTGGTCTATAAGTTCCTCCGCATTTATTTCATCGGTAATTTTTGTAAAGCCTTGAATGTCCGAAAATAGCACTGTAACCATTTTGAATTTTTGGGCATTTACCTTTCCGTACTCCTTTAGTTCATCGGCAGTATCTCTTGGAAGAACCCTAGTTAAAAGATTTTCGGCCTTACTTTTTTCTCTCAGCAACTCTTCGGTTCTTTGGTATATTAAACTTTCGAGTTTGTTGGTTGCCTTGGAGTTTGTGTAGGATAGTAAGCTGTAAAGAAAAACTAAAGAAACAATAAAAAATATTGCCAATGTCCAGTATGGGAAACTGCTAAGTGATATTATAATACCTGCTAAATTCATCAAAATTCAAAATATCAATATTCTACTTTAAAATTGTAGCTGGTTTAAAAATACTGAGGAACAAAGTTTTACGGAGTATATTCTAAAAAATTGTTTCTCAAACAATGATAAAAGTAATAAAATTCATACATTAGTCCAATTTTATTAGAGTATCATATACTTGTCGATTCAATTAAACTAAGCAGTTTTATCATTGTTTTTGATAGCTCAAGATATGGTAAAATTTGTCAAATTTCAATATATATGAAAGGAACAAGCAAAACAATTTTGGTTCCAACTGATTTTTCAAAAGTTGCAGAGTATGCCCTACAGCACGCTGTAAGGGTTTCAAATGTTGTTAAGGAACCTATTTCAATTCTTCACATTGTTCAATCCGAGGCTCAGGTTGATGAAGCAAAGCAAAAGTTAGCCGAAATCATAACTAGTGTTAAGGAAAAATATGGCATTGAACCTAACCCCATTGTTCGCATTGGGAGTATTTTTGCGGATATTGCTAAAGTAGCCAATGAAATTAACGCTAGTATTGTTATTATGGGCTCATCAACTATTCGTGAGATGGATGAAAGCCGTGTTTCATGGACTCTTAAGGTGATTACAAGTTGCAAAGTACCCTTTATTACAATTCAGGAGCCACCAGTAAATAAGCGTTACGACGATGTGGTGTTTCCTATTGATTTTACAACAGAAAATCGTGAGAAGCACGAGTGGATATCATATTTTTGCGACTATTACCTGTCTAGGTTTCACTTAATCAAGCCTTACGTTACCGATCCTGAATTACTAGCTAAAATTGATATCAATATGGCATCGGCTAGAAAGTTCCTTGACCAGAAGGGTGCAAAGTATGTTGAGTATACCACTCCTGGGGTTAAACCTTATGACCAAGAAATCCTCGAGATGGCTGTAAATATTAGAGCCGATCTTATTGTATTAATGACCACTCCATTGGATAGGGAAGGAGAGTTTATTGTTGAACCTCTTGAGCAGTTCATACTTGCTAATGCATGTCATATACCCGTTATGAGCGTTAATCCGCAGTAATACTATGCAGAATAGTTTTGTTGAGTTGGTTTTTGCCACTAACAATCAACACAAGTTAAAAGAGGTGCAGGCTTTGCTAGGCAACCATTTTAGGTTGCTCTCTTTAGTTGATATTGGCTTTGATGATGAAATCCCCGAGGATTTCGATACTCTTCAGGATAATGCTCTACAGAAGGCTCGTTTCATCCATTCAAGATTTGGTTATAACTGTTTTGCTGACGACACGGGACTTGAGGTAGAAGCGCTAAATGGAGAACCCGGCGTTTATAGTGCACGTTATGCTGGTGAGGCAAAGAATCCCCACGATAACATTGTTAAACTACTAAAAAATCTTGTTGGGGTTAAACACCGGCGAGCACAATTTCGAACTGTAATTGCTCTAATTCTTAACGGAAACGAGTATTTGTTTGAAGGTAATGTTGATGGTGAAATAATTGAAGAGGGTAGGGGTGGCGATGGTTTTGGCTACGACCCAATTTTTTTACCCGAAGGATATAACCAAACATTTGCCGAGATGCCATTAGAATTGAAAAATCAGATAAGTCATCGTGGCCGTGCTGTTGCCAAGTTGGTAGATTTTCTTAAGTCTATTTAATCCTCGGAAACAAAATAAATTGGTAATTTGTGAGTTTATCCCTAAAACTATCTAGCATGTTTAGGACTATACTTTTATCGCTGCCGTTAATGATGATTTTTTCGGGTGGCTTTTCGCAAGTGCCGCATGGAAAATGGCGCGACCATTTTTCTTTTAACGAGGGAAAATATGTTACTACGGGCGATAACAAGGTGTTTTGTGCTACCCAAACAGGCATAATTATATATAAT
>CAZTVB010000023.1:0-13940 GCA_964616315.1 uncultured Rikenellaceae bacterium | reverse complement strand
CTTCTATTTTAATCGCTTAGTTTCCTTGTGCAATTGCTCTAATATCATCGCTTGACATGCGTTGAAAAACCTTTAACTCGAATATTGGTAATGCTGCCATAATATGGTCTAGCACATCGGATTGAATTTTTTCGAATTGAACAAACCTTTTATCCTCTGTAAAACAATATATTTCCAAAGGAATTCCATATTCTAACGATTGCAACAGCCTAACAATAAGGGTTGCGTTCTGATTAATCATTGGGTTTGTTTTTAAGTATGTTTCAATGTAAAATCGGAAAATACTCAGGTTGGTTGGCATGCCTGCGCTTAGCATTATAGCTTGGTCGGTGTAGTCAATACCTGAAGGGATGTTTAGGGATTCAATATACTCAGTAATGCTTGGGATTCTCTTATATCTCTGAAGCATCTCGGGAGTACAGAATTTAATGGTTTTAACATCAATATATACAGAACGCTTAATTCTGCGACCATCTGATTCTTCCATTCCACGCCAGTTTTTGAAACTCTCGTTGATTAGTGCAAATGGTGGAATTGTAGTGATTGTGTTGTCGAAGTTTTGAACCTTAACTGTTGTTAGGCTAATGTCCTTTACTGTTCCATCAAGGTTGCGCGATGGCATCTCAATCCAGTCGCCAATTTTAAGCATATCGTTAGCCGAAAGTTGTATTGATGCTACCAATCCTGTTATAGTATCTTTGAAAACCAACATTAATATTGCCGTAGAAGCACCAAGTCCTACAAGAATTGAACTGGGATTTTTATTGATGATTATTCCAATAATTACTATTGCTCCAAATGTGTAAAGGATGATTTTTATAACCTGCAAATATCCTTTGATTGGGCGACTCCTAGCGTAAGGTAACCCTTGGTATATTTCGTTTACTGTATCCAAAAAAGAGTTAACAACCAAAAGTGCCGCAATAACCATGTAAATTTTGGTTAATGCTTGTAGGAATACTGTTACTTTGGGCGAATAATCGTAAAGCGCTACACCTATTGTAAGGTAAAAAACAATAGCCGGTGCAAAATGGGCTAAGCGGTGGAAAAACTTTTTCTCAACAAGAATGTCATCCCATTCAGTTTCTGTACGTTTGGCTATTCTTGCCATTGAGGCTAGGAATATCCTTTTTGCAACAAAATCAGCAATTATTGCTAAAATTACAATAACGCCTATGGAAATCGTTACTTTAAAGAATTGGGCGAAAGCTTCATTTACACCCTGATTTAACAACCAAACTTCTAGATTTTCGAGAAAGTTATACTTTTCTACAATTTGCTCTTCAATTTTCTCTACTGGTAGTTGCATAATTATAGAGTTAACGGTTAAATTTTCTGAAAGTTTTTTTGGAGAATACTACGATTAAAATGGTAAATCGTTATCTGGGTTAAAGTCATTGGCAGGTGGCATTTGGAAATCCTCGTTGAAAGGTGGTAAATCAGGAACGTTGCTCTCTGCACCCCTCATGCGCTCCACACGCCAAATCCTTACATCGGTGTACCAACGGCTATTGAATTCACGCGATTCAATATTTACTGATAGTTTCACAAATTCGCCAATTGCAACGGAATCCATCTCCTTAACCTTATCGCCCCATGCCGATACGCAAACTTTCTTTGGATACTGTTCCTGGGTCTCGACTATAAATTCCTGTTTAACCCAAGCTCCATTTTTGCCCTGTCCGGTTTGCTGACCCAATTTCTGAATTAGTTTTCCTGTAAAATCTAGTGCCATAACATTATCTTATTTATTCAGAAAAACAGCCGGATGCATACACACCCGGCTGGTAAGCTGCGAGTTTATTAATAATTATTTCTTTTTAGCAGTTTCTTTAACAATCTCAAGAAGTTCAACTTCGAAAACTAATGCTTGGTTAGGGCCAATTGGGCCACCAGGACGAACTTGTGTGCCGTATCCTAAATCAGCAGGGATATAGAACATATATTTAGCACCAACTTTCATTTTTTGAACACCAATAGTCCAACCCTTAATCACTCTGTTTAGCTGAAATGTAGCAGGTTCTCCATTGTCATAGGATGAGTCAAACTTGGTACCATCAATAAAAGTTCCAATGTAGTGTACTTTTACAACATCCTCTGCGGTTGGTTGAGCACCTGTACCCTCAGTAATAACTTTATACTGTAAGCCTGTTGAATCAACAATAACACCTTCTTTTGTTTTGTTCTCTTCTAGGAATTTGTTGCCTTCCTCAAGGTTTTTGTCTGCAATTTTTTGCTCTCTTCTACCTAAAAATTCTTGAATATACTTCATTGCAGCCTCATCGTTCATTTTGATGTTCGATGAATCGTTCTTGTAGTAATCTTGAACGGCACGTGCAAGAGCTTTATAGTTAATTTCGTCTAACTTACCATTCTTGAAACTTTGTGCAATATTGATACCTAATGCATAGCTAAGGCTATCAGTTTCGTTTTTTAGAACTACTTTTCCAACACTTTGGTTAGATTTTTGGCACGATGCCAATACAGCCACTAGTGAAACGGCCACAAATACACTTGAAAATTTCATAGTTTTATTAGAGTTAAATTGATTATCGATTTAAAAACATCCTGCGAAGATACAGAATTGAATTGATTAACAAATTTTGTTGTAAAAATTTTTTCGATGCTCTAGTTAAAGGATGTTAACTTTGAGTTTCTATAGCAAAAACCTAGGACTAAATTGAGAACTTTTTATTCGATCAACAAACAACCATCAACAAACAACTTCTTTTGCTATCCCATTTTATTTTTGTTTTTTTGTGTGATAATACTTTTACTATGGACTTGATTAATACTGCAAAGCACGTTGAGCTGATTTCTAAGGAGTTGAATTTGGCTGGGCGCCAAGTATCAAACACTATAAAACTTTTGGACGAAGGGGCTACAATTCCGTTCATTAGCCGTTACCGTAAGGAGATGACTGGTAATTTGGATGAGGTACAGGTTACATCTATTCGCGATTTGTCGGCCAAGTATGTTGAAATTGATAAACGAAAGGAAACCATAATATCTACAATTGAGGAGCAAGGTAAACTTACCGATGAGTTAAAGGCTAGGATTATTAACTGCTACGATTCCGTTGTGCTTGAGGATATCTACTTGCCATACAAACCCAAACGTAGAACTAAAGCCACTATTGCCAAGGAAAAGGGATTAGAGCCACTTGCGCTATTAATAATGAAGCAGTTTGAACGTAATATTCTTGGGAAAGCCGAGGCTTTTATTAACGACCAAGTGACCGATGTGGATGATGCATTGCAAGGTGCACGCGATATTGTTGCTGAGTGGATTAGCGAGGACGAGAAGGCTCGTAATATTGCCCGCCGCCATTTTAAACGTAGTGCAATAATTAAATCCAAAGTAGTAAAGGGTAAGGAAACCGAAGGGGTGAAGTACTCCGATTACTTCAGCTTTGAGGAGGAGGTTCGCAAGTGTGCATCGCACAGGTTTTTGGCCATGCGTCGTGGACAGGAGGAAGGATTCCTCCGTGTATCCATTGTACCTGCTGTAGAGCCTGTTATTGAGGAATTCGAAAGGAATTACGTGAAGTTAAGTGGCGATAATGCTGCACAAATGCGGTTGGCCATTGCTGATTCCTATAAACGACTTATTGAGCCTTCCATTGAGAACGAATTTACCGGCGAACTAAAGGAAAAAGCCGACGAGGAGGCAATTCGTGTTTTTGCCGAGAACCTTCGTCAACTTTTGCTTTCCGCTCCACTTGGACAGAAGAGTGTTTTGGCTCTTGACCCTGGTTACAGAACTGGCTGCAAGTTGGTTTGTCTGGATCCGCAAGGAAATCTTGTACATAACGAGACCATTTACCCACATCCACCGCAGAGCGAGCAGGGTAAGGCGATGTCCAAAATCTCTAATCTTGTCGATACATTTAAGATAGATGCAATTGCCATTGGGAACGGAACTGCAAGCCGTGAAACGGAGGCTCTTGTAAAGCATATTCGCTTTAACCGCGATATTAAGGTTTTTGTAGTGAGTGAGGATGGAGCATCGGTTTACTCCGCTTCAACTGTTGCTCGTGAGGAGTTTCCCGAGTACGATGTTACTGTGCGTGGTGCAGTTTCCATTGGACGTAGGTTGATGGACCCCTTGGCAGAGTTGGTTAAAATTGACCCAAAATCCATTGGGGTAGGACAGTACCAGCACGATGTTGACCAAACCAAACTAAAAAATGGCTTGGATTTGGTGGTGGAGAGTGCGGTTAACCATGTTGGTGTTAGCCTAAATACAGCTAGTAAGCATTTGTTAACCTACGTTTCGGGTTTAGGACCACAACTGGCCAAGAATATTGTGGATTACCGCAAGCAGAATGGTCCATTTGGTAGCCGTACTGAGTTGAAAAAGGTTGCCCGCCTAGGCGATAAGGCCTTTGAGCAGTGCGCAGGTTTCCTCCGCATTACCGATGCTAAGAACCCGCTCGATAACAGTGCTGTTCACCCCGAGAGTTACCATATTGTGGAGCAAATGGCCAAGGATTTGGGCTGTAAGGTTTCCGACCTAATGGGCGATGAGCAGTTACGCTCTAAAATAAAACTGGAGAAATACGTAACTGATAAGATTGGCTTACCAACCCTGAACGATATTATGCAGGAGTTATCTAAGCCTGGTCGCGACCCACGTAAAGCGATAAAGGTATTTGAGTTTGCTGAGGGCATTTATAAAATGGACGACTTAATTCCTGGAATGGTGCTGCCCGGTATAGTAACTAACATTACCAACTTTGGCGTTTTTGTTGATGTTGGCGTAAAACAGGATGGCTTAGTGCATATCTCGCAACTGGCAAACCGCTTTGTTTCCGACCCGTTGGAGGTTGTAAAACTTCACCAGCACGTAAAGGTAAAAGTACTTGAGGTTGATATTCCTAGGAAAAGAATTCAGTTAACTTTGAAGGATGTGGAGCAGTAATGCTCCATTTTTTTCTATAGATGAAAACTTTTATATATTAACTCCATTTAAGAATATGTCTATGTCGTTAATACTTTTTAAAACCTTTATTTCAGAGTACAGTGTTTTTCTAGATTTTATATGCCAATTTAAATATTTATCAAGATTTGTTTGATAATCCATTGTTAATGGTATTCCAAATAGGTGCCCAAATAACATAAACTCATAAAACCCAATTTCGTTTATCATTATATTTTGAAATTCTCCAAAATATAACTGAGGATTCATTATCTCATCAAACGTAGAACTAAGAAAACCAGGTTTCAATTTCCAATAAAAAACGGGAAAGTCTCCTATGTCGTTTCTTGCGAAACTTTTGATGTCATAGAAAGTTTTGTCGAATCCACTTTCTTTTTGTCTTTGGATTTCCTCAATAAAAATCTTGTATATACCTCGCTTTAATAGTCTTATGAACTTAATTTGGTAGTTTTCATCTGTTTTAAATTTTCTTTTGTAACTTATAATTTTCTTTTCAATGTTTAAATCAAAAATTTCAGATTTAAATCTAGGCATTGATTTGCCTTTTCCATACATACCTATAGAATGATGCAATAAAAATCTGGTTGGATTGAATGTTTCTTTAAGTGCGATTTCTATTGGTAAATCGTAATTGTTTCTGTTGCCAAAATATTCATTGCATATATCACAAACATCTTTGCAGATATTTTTTCCTCCAAGTGATTTAGGTATGGTGTGGGCTTCTTTGTTAAAGGTAGTTTCGTTGTCCGATTTATTGCACCAAACACACTTTTTATTCATTTTTTTAGTAAATCTTTTAAAAAAAAAGGACTTTCTGATAGTATCATGATAAAAATAATAGAATGCAATTAGTTGGTCTATTTCTCCAGACCCAAAAGGTTAAACATAAACGCATAAGTAAATGCAATATCCTTCAGCGATTTAAATCGTCCCGATGCTCCGCCGTGGCCTGAGTCCATATCAACCTTGAATAGAAGGAGATTGTCATCAGTTTTTGTTGCTCGCAATTTTGCAACCCATTTTGCGGGTTCAAAGTATTGAACCTGAGAATCGTGGTAGCCTGCAGTTACTAGTATATCTGGGTATGCTTGGGATTTTACTTGGTCGTAGGGTGAGTATGATTTTATGTAGAAGTAATATGTAGAATCGTTCGGGTTGCCCCACTCTTCGTACTCGCCAGTGGTTAGCGGTAAACTGGAATCGAGCATACTGGTAACAACATCCACAAATGGCACTTCAGCAACAATACCTTTGTATAGGTCGGGTCGCATATTTGCAACTGCTGCAACAAGTAAACCACCAGCGCTGCCTCCTTGTGCAATAATTTTATCGGGCGAGGTGTATTCTTGCTCAACCAAATACTCGGTACAACTAATAAAGTCGGTAAAAGTGTTCATTTTGTTGAGCATTTTTCCTCCCTCGTACCATTTACGTCCCATTTCCTCGCCACCCCTAACGTGTGCAATGGCATAAACAAAACCACGGTCGAGCAAACTTAAAAGGTTTGAGTCGAAAATTGGATTCTCGGAGTATCCATAGGCTCCATAGGCGTATATGAGCAAAGGGTTTTCGCCATTCAGTTCAATTCCCTTTTTGTGAACAATCGATATTGGTATTTTAACACCATCGTTTGCTGTAGCCCAAAGCCTCTTAGTTTCGTAATCGGCAGGGTTGTAGCCTCCAAGTACCTCGTTTTGCTTTAGCAAACGTTTTGTTTGGGTTTGCATATTGTACTCGTAGGTGGAGCCTGGCGTGGTAAGCGAGGTGTAATAGTACATAAACAGTGGCGTATCGAATTCAGGGTTCCCCGATGGAAGTGCAGTGTAAACCTCCTCGCCAAAATCAATGTAATGCTCACTCCTGTCTGCCCACTTCATTACTCTAACTTTTATTAGGGCATCTTTTCGTTCGGTGATAACCAAGAATTCGTGGAAAACATCCATGTTCATTATAAGAACATCGCTCTTGTGCGGAATTAACTCCTTCCAGTTTTCCATACTGGGGTTTGATATTGGGGCTTCCATAATTCGGAAGTTTTCAGCATTCCAGTTGGTTCGTATATAAAAGTTGTTGCCAAAGTGATCGGCACTATACTCAATACCTTTTTGCCGAGGCTGTATCAGTTTAAAGTTCCCCGAAGGGTTGTTAGCGTTCAAGAATCGGTACTCGGATGAAGTGCTGCTCGAGGTCATTATCATTATATACTCTCTCGATTTTGTGGTAAATACGTGAGTATCGAAAGTCTCATCTGTTTCGTGGTAAATCAGTTTATCGCCGGAACAGTTAACGGATTTTAAACAATGCCTAAATATTTTATAGGGTCGTAATGCCGAGTTCTTTTGTGAGTAAAAAACTGTTTCATTATCATTTGCCCAAGCAATTGCTCCGGTGGTGTTATCTATTTTTGAGTTAATTAGTTTTCCAGATTCTAGATTTTTAAAATGGATTGTGAATTTCCTTCGACCTATAGTATCGACTCCATAAGCAAGGATTTTGTTGTTGGGCGATATGTCTAAACTTGCCACTTGGCAGAACTTATGGCCTGCAGCCACCTCGTTTTCGTCAAGGATTATTTCCTCGGGGGCACTAAGTGTCCATTTTTTCCTGCAGTTAATAGGGTACTCCTTACCCTCCTCGTATCGGATATAGTAGTAGTAACCATTTAAAAACACTGGAACAGTTACATCCTCCTCCTTTTGTCTCGATTTCATTTCGTTAAACAACGATTCCTGAAGGGGAATTGTGGGCTCCATCATTGCCTCGGTATAGCTGTTTTCCGCAATAAGGTAGTCCAAAACTTTTTGGGTATCGCGCATATTAAGCCAATAGTAGGGGTCAATTCGGGTATCGCCAAACATAACCATTTGGTGGGGTAGAGTTTCTGCAACAGGTGGTTTTGGAATAAAACTACAAGCCGAAAGTTGAAGTAAAACAACTACTAAGAGTAAACCTAATCGGTTTTTTGCCATAGGAATATTGGATGTTTTTTTTATCAAATTTATTCCAAAATTATGTTTTAGGATTGATTTACACAAAATTGTAACGTTTTTTTAGTGATATAATATTCAGTTTTCTCTTTTTAAGGGTAGATTTTTGTTTGTTTTGAGATTATTGGTTGTTTTGAAAATTACTTTATAGCCTGAACAAAACGGTGTGAATTGTGTTTGTTGGTTGTAAATACTTTAAAAATGAGAAAATATCTTTTAATAATAATTCTTTTGCCGATATTCTTATCGTGCAACCAAAAGCCTAATGAGGTAAAAGTTGATGTGTTTGACTATTCATTACTGGAGCCTTATCTAAATAAATCAACCGATACTATTTACGTTGTAAACTTCTGGGCCACTTGGTGTGCACCCTGCATTAAGGAGTTTCCCTATTTCGAGCAACTTCAAAAAGAGTATAAGTCCGATAAATTAGATATTCTGATGGTGAGCCTCGATTTTCCAAATCAACTCGATAAAAGTTTGTATCCCTTTATCAAGAATAGGAAAACCGATTTAAATGTTGTTTTGCTCGACGACCCTGCACAGAATGAGTGGATTGGAAAGGTTGACTCAACCTGGAGCGGAGCATTACCCGCAACCTTGGTTTATAAAGGCAATAGCCGTGTTTTTATTGAAGGCCCTGTTGATTATAACGACCTAATAAATGCAATAAATAAAGTTTCTAACCAATAAATCAATTTGAATATGAAGAAGATGTCGATGTTTATTTTTACAATGCTTTTAGCATCTGTAACAGTCCTCGCCCAAGGCTATAAAATTGGCGATAAAGTTGCTGACTTTAAACTTAAGAATGTTGATGGCAAAATGGTATCGTTGGCCGATTACAAGAATGTCAAAGGCTTTGTGGTGATATTCTCCTGCAATCATTGTCCTTACGTTAAGGCTTACGAGGACAGAATGATTGAACTTCACAAAAAGTACGAAGCAAAAGGTTTTCCTGTAATAGCCATCAACTCTAACGACCCCGCTGCTGTACCTGAGGATTCGTACGATAAAATGATTGAGCGTGCAAAGGAAAAGAGTTTTCCGTTTGCTTACCTGTTCGACGAGGGGCAGAAGGTTTACCCCGTATTTGGTGCAGCTCGTACACCCCACGTTTATTTGTTGAGCAGAAAGGGAAAGGATATGGTTGTTGAGTACATTGGTGCTATTGACGATAACTATAAGGATGCAACTGCTGTAAAGGAAAAGTATGTAGAAAATGCTATTGATGCGCTACTTGCCGGAAAATCGCCCGAGGTTAAGGAAACCAAGGCAGTAGGATGTGGTATTAAGGTTAAAAAGTAAACGGTTTTTTATTGAATATTGAGGCTGGTGGACAGATTTTTGTTCACCAGTTTTTTTATATCCAATCTTAGTTGGAATAAAATTAGTGTTAAAGATTTAATGTGTAGATATCCAGTGTGTTGAATCGAGTTTTTGGTTTGCTTCTCTAAATAAAAAATCACCATTTTTAGGTATTTACCACTCAAATATCTCCCTCTACTTTTGTATCGTAAATTTTAAACTTATGGTACAATGAAAAGGATATTTACTATTTCAACAGTTGTTTTTGTTTTTTGCGTTAACGGTTTTCTCTACTCCCAGACTGATTCAACAAGGTTCGATAAGGGATTTCAGTTCGAAGCATCGTATCTGGGCGATAATGTAAATAATGTTCACGGTGGAATTAAGCGCGGCTCTGCGTTTCTTGGAATGGCCAACCTGCGTTTGCTCTTCGATACCGAAAAAGCAGGATTGTGGAGCGGCTCACAGTTCTTTGTTAACGCGGTAAATACTCACGGTGCAACTCCATCGTCAGAAATGCTTGGTGATATGCAGGTAGCATCTAATATTGAGGCGGGAAATCATACCTACATACAGGAATTATGGTATAAGCAGGTTGTTGGCAATGTTGAGTTTACATTAGGTTTGCAGGATTTGAATGTTGAGTTTGCCGTTTCGGAGAATGGTGCTTTATTTTTGAACAGTTCCTTTGGAATTTTGCCCGTTATCTCGGCAAATGTGCCAGCACCAATATTTCCATTAACATCGTTGGGTATTACATCCAAGTGGAGTATTAACAGTAAAACAGCTTGGCTAAATGCCATTTACGATGGTAGTCCCTCGGATTTCGATTATAATCCATACAACCTAAATTGGCAATTTGCTTCTGGCGATGGCATACTTGCTGTTACAGAACTGCAACGCAGTGTCGATGTTAATAATCATCCAGGCGTTTATAAACTTGGCTTGTATTCTCATAATCATCTTATAGAGAAACAATTTAACTCTAACTTCCCAGATTCTTTGGATCATTCAAAGTATGGCATTTACATGTACGCCGACCAACGAGTTTTCCAGCGTGGCGAATCGAGTATAGATGTTTTTAGCCAATTTGGCTATAGCCCTTCAGCATTAAGCCTAAACAGGGTATTCTTTAGTTTTGGCGTAAACCTAAAAGGCCTTTTTACCAAATCCGATTCCGATATATTAGGATTTGCTGTAGCACATGCAAATTACAACGAGAATGTTGGTGGAGAAACATCGCTTGAGTTGACCTACCAAAGGCAAATAACCAAGAATATTTTCATACAGCCCGATTTGCAGTATATCATAAACCCATCGGGCAAGAATAGTGGAATTAGCAACTGCTTTGCAGGTACACTAAGGTTGGGATTATCATTTTAAATAAAACACAGAAAATGCGTTTATCGGAATTAACAAATGGGCAAATTGGCATAATTACAAAAGTTTTTGGCCAAGGGGCGTTTCGGAAAAGAATTACCGAAATGGGATTTGTGAAGGGGAAATCGGTAAAGGTGATTAGGAATGCTCCTTTGCTCGACCCTATTGAGTATGAGATTATGGGCTACAATGTTTCGCTTCGTAGAAGCGAGGCGTCGCTAATTGAGGTTGTTTCGGAGAGCGATTTACAATCCGATAATTCCAGCGTGTTTGAGGGAACACTGATTGAGGATAAATTAAAGGTATCGGCTCGCGAAAAAAGTAAAACTATCAATGTTGCATTGGTTGGGAATCCGAATAGTGGTAAAACTTCGCTTTTTAACTATATGTCGGGTTTGCACGAGAAGGTTGGTAACTATGGAGGCGTAACCATTGAGGCAAAAGAGGCAACGGTTAAGCACGATGGTTATAAAATAAACATTGTCGATTTGCCCGGAACATACTCAATAGCCGACTATACCCCCGAGGAACTTTTTGTACGCAAGCATATTGCGGACAATATGCCCGATGTTGTTATCAATGTGGTTGATGCTTCCAATTTGGAGCGAAACCTATTCCTAACAACCCAACTTATCGATATGAATATTAAGGTGATAATCGCTTTAAATATGTTCGATGAGTTGGAACAAAAAGGAGTTCAGTTTAAGTATTTCGACCTTGCCATAATGCTTGGAATACCAATAATACCTACAGTTGCAATAAAAGGACGTGGAGTTTCCGATTTAATTGCTAAAACAATTGATGTTTACGAGGATAGAGACCCTATTGTTCGGCACATCCATATCAATTATGGTGAGTCAATAGAAGGTTCTATATCGAGAATTAAGGAATTGCTTAAGCCCAACAAGGAGATTGCCGACCGCTTTTCATTAAGGTTTATCGCAATAAAACTGTTGGAGAACGATAGAACAACCCAAGATTTACTCTGTAGTTGTTCAAACTTTGATGCAGTTATGCTTGCTGCAAACAGGGAGATTCAACGGTTAGAAAAGGAGTATGGCGATAAATCGGAAACCGTTGTAACCGATGCAAAATATGGGTTTATTGCAGGAGCATTGGCCGAAACATTGAAGGAGAGTCGGGAGAAGAAACATCAACGAAGCAAAATAATCGACAATGTGCTAACCCACAAATTATGGGGTTTTCCAATTTTTATTGCCTTTATGTGGTTGATGTTTCAGACTACATTTACAGTTGGAAGTTATCCAATGGATTGGATTGATGCAGGCGTTGGATATTTAGGCGATATCATAGGAAATGCAATGCCCGATGGCGCTTTGCGCGATTTAGTTGTAGATGGAATTATTGGTGGAGTTGGTGGAGTTATTGTGTTTCTGCCCAATATTCTAATTCTTTTCTTCTTTATTTCACTGATGGAGGATACTGGCTATATGGCTCGCATCTCTTTCATAATGGATAAGTTGATGCATAAGATAGGCTTGCACGGTAAATCGTTTATTCCGCTACTTATGGGTTTTGGCTGCAATGTGCCTGCTGTTATGGCTACACGTACTCTGGAGAATAGGAGGGATAGGATAATAACAATGCTCATAACTCCATTTATGTCGTGTAGTGCAAGGCTTCCTGTATATGTTTTGCTGATATCTGCATTCTTTCCAACCAATCAGGGCTTGGTGCTTTTCTCTGTCTATTTTATTGGGATTTTACTGGCAATTTTAGTGGCGCTTTTGCTTAAAATAACATTGTTTGCTAAGCAAGATGTTCCTTTTGTAATGGAGTTACCACCTTACCGTATTCCAACGCTAAGGAACACAATAATTCACATGTGGTTTAAAGGTTCGCAGTACTTGCGTAAAATGGGAACAGTAATTCTGCTTGCATCAATTCTTATTTGGGGATTAAGTTATTATCCACGCAATGTGAAGTATTCGGCCGATTTTGATTCTCAAATTTCTGTAATTTCAAATAACACTGAGTTGAGCGATTCAGTGAAACAGACTCAAATATCAGAAATTGAGTTGATAAAAGTATCAGAACATCAGGAACAATCATACATTGGTCGTATGGGAAGGTTTATTGAGCCTGCAATTCAGCCGCTGGGTTTCGACTGGAAAATAGGTGCAAGCATCATAACAGGTCTTGCCGCTAAGGAAATTGTGGTTAGCACAATGGGTATCATTTATCACGCCGATTTAGAGGCCGATGAAACATCGGGTTCGCTAATTTCGAGTTTGCAGCAGCAGGAATACTCTAGTGGTGAACTCAAAGGGAAAAAAGTGTTCAATCAGTTGGTTGCATTTGGGTTTATGCTATTCGTGCTAATTTATTTCCCCTGTGTGGCTGTAATTGCAGCAATTAAAAAGGAGGCTAACTGGAAGTGGGCTTTATTCAGCATGGTTTACACCACTGCAATTGCATGGGTAGTTGCATTCTTAACTTATCAAATTGGAAGTTATTTTATTCAATAAAATCAAGATGAATCAGGATACTATTGCATTAATTTTGGTTCTTGCAGCATTATTCTACACTGTTTATGCAGTTGTGAAGAACCTTAGGAAAAAAGAGACTAGTTGTACAGGTTGCGCTAGCTGTGAGATTAAACGTGCTGTTCAGAAGAAGTAGTGTTAAGGTTCTATTTCTTGTTCAATGTTCTTTGTTCTGTTATTTTTTTAACATATTTTTGGGAGTAGACTTATGAATAGTTGAAACTAAAACATAATACAATGGAAAAGAGCATTAAAGGAACCGAAACTGAAAAGAATTTGCTAAAAGCTTTCGCAGGTGAATCGCAGGCAAAGAACCGTTATACTTTTTTTGCAAAGGTTGCAAAGGAGGAGGGTTACGAGCAAATTGCAGAACTTTTTATGATTACTGCAGGGCAGGAGGAGCAACACGCAAAACAGTTCTTTAAATTCCTTGAGGGTGGAATGGTGGAGATTACTGCATCGTACCCAGCAGGAATGATTGGCACAACAGCTGAGAACTTAGCTGCTGCAGCCAATGGCGAACACGAGGAGTGGGCCGATTTGTATCCTCAATTTGCTGCAATTGCAGAGAAGGAGGGCTTCCCAAAAGTTGCTACTGCATTTAAACTAATTGCAAAGGTTGAAAAGGAGCACGAAGAGCGTTACAGGAAACTTTTAGAAAAGGTTGAGGCTGGAAAAGTTTTTGAACGCGAGGAAGATACAGAATGGGTATGCCGTAAGTGCGGTTATGTTCATAAAGGTAAAAAAGCACTTAAGAACTGCCCTGTTTGCCATCACCCTGAGGCATATTTTGAAGAAAAGGCTACAAATTACTAGT
>CAZTVB010000022.1:0-14463 GCA_964616315.1 uncultured Rikenellaceae bacterium | reverse complement strand
CGATTGCCGAGATCCCCTTCTCGTTGAAGTATATTTTAATGTGATTGAGCGATGGGGGAAAAGAGCCGACCGTGCCTCCCTTATCTTTTTCTTTTGTTCCGGGTAATTCGGAAAAATCAGGACTTTTGCTTGCGACTTCGGCTTTTCTTTCTTTTTGGTCGCAACCTTTTTCTTTCTTTTCTTGATCATTCATACTTAAACTTTTTGATTCAAAATTTTGGGCTTGGCCAATCAAGTTTTCTTTGTTTGCTATGTTTATATTGTTTAAAGAAGGGCTCACAGGCATATCAGAGGCATTATCGGTACTATTACCGAAAGTGTACAGGTAAACCAAGCTGCCTTTATGCCTGTTGTAGGATGGCTCGTAGCGGATGTAATTCCAAGAGTGCAACTCCTTAAGGCACCTCACATAGGTGTTTACAGAGCCGATTTTTGCCATTCTCATCATCTCGTTGCGGGATATGGAAACTGGATTACGGAAAAAATTTAGGTTCCAGCAACGGAATAGTGACATGTAAAGGCTAATGTGAAACGGCGTAAGCCGATTATCAGCATCGATTATTTCGAAAACAGCGGTTAAGTGCTTGATGTAGTTCATTCATCACGCCAGCATTACTGTAAAAAACGGTATAACTGTTGATTTACCAATAATTACCCTACCTAAAGATGGATAGTTGCTGCTTACGGGATTGCAGCATTTCCTGTATGTCGGCATAATCGTAGTACAGAACACCGCCTATCTTTGTGTAGGGCAGCGTGCCATTGACCCGAAGATTCTGAAGTGTGCCCGGTGAGATGTTCAGGATTTTACGGACTTCGTAGGATTTGAGCCACTTTTTGGAGGGTTGACCGTTATGCTCCTTAAAAAGCAACTTGATTTCATCGAGTAATTCGATCTTAAATTCGTACAGGTCGTCGGTTGTGATGATCTGCTCACGGTACAATTTACTTTTAGGCGTACTCGCAAGATTCTGGTGTTCGTTGGCCATATTTATAGTTTTTGAGTTTTGTAAATCAAATTTTAATAAATAGGCTGAAAGTTTTCACCAAGGTGCAACCAAGTTGGTGAAAAATAAGTTTTTATGATTTTTAAATCGACTTGGAATGGGAAAAGGATCAAATGCTGCAAATAAGGATAAATAACCAAGCTGGTAACGCCTTGGTTGTTTACTCATCCTGCTCGCTTATTCTGTTGATTAACGAAGATTTTAGGTTATCGATAAACCGTGTTTGGCTCTGCCGGTTCTTAATTTGTAAGTAATCGCGGTAATAATCGCCTAAATCAATTTTAAAGAGAGACTCCATGAACGCAGCCATCTCTTTAATATCGATGTTTCCGTTGTTGATGCATTTTGCAGAGTGTAAAGCGTAAATTAACTCGGTAAGGGCTATTTTTGATTCAGTCCAAGAGTATTGACCCTTTTGAGTAAAAGTGTTTTTGCCTGAAAGGTTATCCTTCCTCTCGAGGGTTGATAGCTCTGTGTTTAGGTAAACGCAAAGTAAATCGTTGG
Organism: uncultured Rikenellaceae bacterium; assembly: GCA_964616315.1. Classification (GTDB taxonomy): domain Bacteria; phylum Bacteroidota; class Bacteroidia; order Bacteroidales; family Tenuifilaceae; genus SB25. Next base: position 12,952 of record CAZTVB010000022.1, on the reverse strand, counting down.
CCAGGATTCTGGCCGCCTTATAGTCGTGGCTAGTTGAGAAGTTTGGGTCGGCATCGTAAATAAATGTATCCACGTACAGATGCAAATCAAGTTTGCCCCGAACGAAGTACTTATCGTCGAGGAAGGTCATGTTATTCCGCATGTACTGGTAGAATTCGAGGTTGTCGGAGAAAAATTTTTCGAGTTTCTTTAACTCGTTGGCAAGGTACTTGCGCTGCGACTTTTCGCTGCCGTTAGGACGCTTGGATTCGATATTGAAGATTTTTACGAAGTAGATGAGCTTGCTATATACCGATGGTTTAATTTCCTTGAAGAATTTTATTTCCTCGGCCAGTGAGACGAATTGCTTCTGGCAGATACCCTCTTTTATCTGCTTCAAGCAAGCGTTAATGCAAAGTATTGACTTCTCCGATTTCTTCAGAATGTCGGGGTACTCGATGTCGATTTGCCTTAGATCAGATTCAAGACTCTTGCATAGTTCATAGATGTTTGCCAACATAGTATTTAGGTTTGAAAGACCTTAAGTCTAGTAAAAACAAATCTGTTCAAGTTTCTAATAACTTAACCGTTTAGTAGTCCACCATCGTTTTATTTACAAAAACGGTCCGCCTAATTTTTACTACAATTTGCAATCAAAACAGGGCCTTCAACTTTCTCTTTAACCAGTTTCGATTTCGAAACTGTATTCTAAAAAGAATCATGGCTAAAAGAGAACTCAGTCCTTCGGATTGTGATACTCGGGCATATTCAACACCTACAATTCCAGCCTTGTCTAACGGGAGTTGCAGTCGCTGTAAATTCTTAAACCCGCGTTGTTTTGAATACTTAGAGAAACTCATTCGGTTATTGTCGATTAAAGAAAAATCGTATAAAGCCCCCTCCTGGTCGAATAGCACATTGCCCAAGTTATAATCGTTATGATAAATCCCGGCTTGGTGCAACTTATAGGTAAAGCGGGCGAATGCCTTAAGGCCCTCCTCCGATTCGGCTAGCGGTTGGTCGAACAGATCCTTTACCGGAAGATAATCGGCAAAAAGACAGATGTAGAAACTCTTGCTCAGCAGACCATTCTCATAAATATCAATGTAGGCAACTGGCTCTGGGGTTGAGATGCCTAGACTTAACAAACGTAATGAATTTTCAAAAGACCGTTTCGCCTTGGATTTTCGTACTGTAGAATATATTAAACGATTTGCCCATGTTATCCTCTTGAAGTATTTAACAACCATAAGTTGCCCCTTAACAATGATGACGCGTAACTCATTCCTGCCGCTATGCAATTCGTAGCCTAACCTTTGAAAACTATCGGGGATTACCTCTAAGTATTCTTTTAATGCCAAGTAAGGAGAGTTAACAAAGATTTCGCTTTTCATAATATTTTGATCATTTAAGACTTATGGAAGAATTGATTTTATTAAAAAATCTGCTACAGCCTTTTGCTGCATACTATAAGCAATATCGTCAATGCAAATTGCATTCTGTATGATTGGCTTTGCAATTACTGGGAAAATGCACAGCGATAGCAAATTTATGACAAGGACATGGGCTGGAATATCCCTCATTCTTCCCTGGCAAATTTCATTTTGAATTTGATCATTGAGAAAACATGCCAACTCGGGCTGGGTTAATTCTTGAATACACTTTCCTATCATAGCCGGATCGCGATTAATTTCTCTGATCAAGAAAATTGCAACACTTGGGTCATCTCGCAAAAAATCACCGTAAAAGGCTACTGCTTTATTTATTTTTTCATAGATATCGATATCGGAGTCCAATAGAATTGCGATAAATTTTGAGTACTGTCTACTAAATACCTCACCAAACACTTGGATGAAAAGTTTATCCTTTGAACGATAGTAATAGTTCACCATGGTGTTGCTTGTGTTGGCTTCTGTTGCAATGTCACGAAGGCTTGTTCCATCATATCCCTTTTTCAGAAAAAGTTTCTGAGCTGCGTTGAATATTTCCACCTCAGGGCCACTCCTTTTAGGCATATTCATTTTTTTATGATTTTAGTGTTTTATAAAAAGTATCTAGTTGTTTTTGTAATATCTCCAGTGAAAATTCCTTAAATCCATCATAAATAACATTGCTAGTCATACCCACAATAATAGAGAGGTAATTAATTGCAACCAGTCGGGTATTTATATCGCCCCTTATTTCCCCATTAAGTATTGCATTGTCTAAGACACTTTTAATTTTCTCTAACTCTAGTTTTAGCCAGTATTTCTTTTGCTCTGCAAAACTGGGGTAATACCTATATACATCACAAATAAAACTCATATAATTAACTGTGGTAAAGTCCGGTTTTCCCTTAAAAAGAAGTTCTAAAGTATCCTCAATGCCAATAAGTGAGTCCTTTATCAAACTTGCAAACGTTGTATTATCAGAGATGGTTAAGGGTTTGTACATCACAAAGTACTTGTCAACCACTCGTTTAAAAATTTCTTCCTTACTAGTGAAATGGTAGTACAAAGCCCCTTTTGTTAACCCAATTTCATTGCAAATATCCTTTATAGTCACAGTTTTGTAGCTACTACTCAAAAAAAGGCTATACGAACAGTCTATTATATTTGCTTTTGTATCCATTTTAATAAAACATAGATAATGCATTATAAAACAATGTTATAGCATTTGCTTAAAAAACATACCAAGGTTTAAACTATAGGACATAGGGTGTTAATAATTAGATAAAATATCTTTGATGAAATTGCGATCACTAAAAATTGTATGCCATTGATAGAGAAACTGTTGGTATAATAGTCCATTGCATTCCCTCCTGAATCTCTTCGTTTAGTGGCTCCGTAATAGCACTTATAACAAAGTCAGAAGCGATGTTGGATTGATTGCTGGTAATTTCGAGAGAATTGGAAAACACAGTAATAGCACCAATCTCTATTCTACAGCCAAATCGACTATCCTTGTATAGTTTAAACTGATAACCGCCCTGAATTCCCAACTGATAAAACCAAATCTTTGAGGTAAGCAAGTAGTTGTTGTAAAAATCTCCAAACATGGGGAATCTCATCGAAAAATTATTCATAGCAGTGACAATTTCCTCACCATTTTCAGGGATGAGATTTTCAACCATTTCTCGAGCAGTTCTATTTCTGATAGCATAGGATGTATACTGGAAAAGCAAACCAAGTCTCCAGTGTGAGGAATTCCAGTACGTACCACAACCCGCACTGAACCGACCCTCAAGATGTTTTTTTAGATAAGTATTGGCAGGATCTTCTTCGTCAAATATGTAATCAATGGCTTCATCCATATACGAAGGATACCCAGCCTGCAAAAACATTGAAAAATAAGACCGACGAAGTTTTCGAAAATTATACGAAATTCTAATCTCATTCTGAACAGGCACCTGAGTCCCTACCGAAAAGGTTATTGGAAAATAAGCAGATGTAACTTTATTCCCATTTGAAGCAGGTGCTTCCTGACAATAGGCATTAAAACACCCAGTAGTGATTATGAATCCTAACAAAAAAAAGCGTCTCATAATAAAAAACTTATCTTCAGCAACAAGGCTTGCTGTTCTCTTGTAATGCCTTATTTAATAGAGTCTTAACGAATTGATTCAGTAATAAATTAATGGTTCCGAACCCAACAGCATATATGCCAAATAGTAAAAAAATATCATTGTTTATTACTTGAAATGTATACACTAGAAATATTGCCATTAATGTCGACAAGATTGCATCAACCAGTACGATATATGCAAGAATATTTTTTCCCCAGAATAGTTTAACACATCTTAAAAAATCAAATATTACAGCAATACCAAACAAAATGCCAATACTTATCATTAGTAGCGGACTACGAAAAGCAATATCATCATGCTGAATTCCAGACTGGTTGTATAATAGCACAATGAATATAATGGAAACAATATCAATTAACATGTTAATATAAATCTGCCACTTAGGTCGAATTCTATTTTCAATCATCAATTCTCCCAAGCCTAATAAACCATCTATAATTCCAAGAACAAGCAATAGAAATAATAATGTTTGCAAAGAGTCCTGAATTTGAAATATCGCAAAAATTCCCATTAAAATGTATGCAACATTTTTAACAATAGGGGTCTGATGATAATAATTTGTAATCTTCATAATTGATTTGTGTTAATCTATAAATCAGTCTGTTTAAAATATGCTCAATAATTACCTGTAATGATTTGAAGTTCGGTTAACACAATTTTATAGTTCAACTGTGCTGCTAGCAAATCGGCTTCGGCTTTAGCCAATACTGCTTTTGCTGAGAGAAATTCAGAATTGGTGTTTAAACCTGTCAACTGCTTGTTGGATTGAACTCTCATATCCTCCCTCCTGTAATCAACTACTTTTTGGGCGACAGAGACCAATTCGGCCGATTGAGTTAACTTCCGGTATGATTTGGCAATATCAACCTCAACCTTTTCCTGAGAATTCAAAAAATTTTCTCGTGCTTGTTCCCTCATGTATACCCGTTGCCTTTTAACATACGAATTTGAGAACATATCCTGGATGTTCCATTTAAGAGAAACACCAACAAACGTATTGTTTGTGGGAAATAAGGTATTACCCTCTTGGTAAGTATACCCACCTAAAATGCCTAAATCGGGTAAATAGTTGAATTTACTTGCGCGTATTGCGAAGTCGGCTTTCACCTTAGAGAGTTCTGCAATTTTTAAATCTGTATTACCCTGCTTTGCCTGGGTTAATAGTAAATCAATAGATAATGTTGACACCTGAAAATCTTCAGAAGAAATGGAGTCTAAAATAAATGAAACCGAATCGGGTATGCCAGCCAAAATTTTTAAGTCGGAGGTATAGTCATCCATTTGGATTTTAATTTTCAGAAGGCTCTGCTCTTCGTCGGCAACATTGGCTTTCAACCCTATTACGGCAGATTCAGTTGACTTTCCTGAAATTACAGCCCCCTCTGCATCGTATAGTTTTGCCTTAACCACGGCTAACTTCAGGTCGGCCTCCTCTTTCTGCTTTTGAAGAATCAATATACCATAGTACAACTTTTCGCAAGCCTGCTTTACCTGCATAGTTGCTTTAGATTGTTCAACTTCAGTTATTGCCAACTCTGTTTTTGAAACCTCAACACCCGCTCGTATTTTCGGTAATTGCGAAATAGGTTGGTAGAAAGTAGCACTAGCATTATAGGTATTATTCTCACCCATCTCGAAGTTCACATCGGTAGCAGGCAATCCACTGCCACCGAGTGCAGCCGGTAATGTTCCAAAAGAACCTGCAGGTATTGTTAATTCAGGCAAATTAGTATTATACTGATAATTACCTCCAACCGTAACCATGGGGAAATATTTTACACGGTCTTCGTTTACTTTTTGCTGTTTTTCGCTAACCTGCATCTGCTTGATTTTGAGATAATGGTTGTTTTGAACTGCCATCCTCTGAATTTTTTGCAGGTTAAGTTTTTGAGGAGTTTGTTGGGCTTGTACTTTTGGCGTAATTGAAGAGAATCCAACTATCAATAAAACAATAGTTGTAATTTTACTTAGCATCCCGCCATTGTTTTCCTTGTCTTCAGGATGGAGAACTTTGTCTTTGGGCTTAATAATAGCGATATACAATACAGGAACGGTAAGAAGAGCCATTATCATACTCCAGGTAACACCAAAGGCTATTACGCTGGCTAATGGACCCCAGAGTGAAGAACCTGAAATAATCATAGGTAACACTCCAATTGCCGCAGCCATTGCTGTTAAAAAGATTGGGCGTAGACGTCGTTTCCCCGATTCAACTGCTGCACTGCGAATATCTAACCCTTTTTCGATAAGCTCATTGGTATGATCAATCAATATAATAGCATTGCGAACCACAATGCCCGATAGACTTATTAAACCGAGAAATGCTGTAAACCCAAAATTATTATGGGTAACCGCCAAACCTAACATGGCACCAAACAAGGCCAACGGAATGGTAATCATAATAATTAAGGTCTCTTTCAGGTTTCTAAACTGGAGCAGAAGGATAAGAAATATTAAGATCAGACTTATACCCAAAGCGGCTATCATTTGTCCGAATGCTTCCGATTTATTGGAGTATTCGCCACCATAGTCAATATAATAACCCGATGGGAGGTTAATCTTTTCAATTTCAGGACGAACTTTTTTCAATAGTTCGGCAGGTAAAATTCCATCAGTTGTTTCGCTTCTTACCGTTAAACAACGAACGCCATTGCGGTGCATGATGCGACCGGGCTGCCATTCGGGCTTAATATCTGCAATCTGGCGCAAGGGTACGCTGGCACCAGTAACAGGCGACTCAAGATATACATCCTCAATATCCTGATAGGATCGACGCTTTTTTTCATCGAGGCGGAGAACAATATCAATATTATTATCGCCTTCATACATTGAAGAAACAGGTACACCACTGATATTAGTATATAATACCTGTGCAATACTACTGGTTGTAAAACCCAAACGGGTAGCTTCGTCTTTTAGGAGAATACTAATTCCGTAATAATCTTCTTTAAAATCGTCGTTTACAAGGAAATTTCCTTCTGTTTTATGAAGAATTGATTTTATCTGGCTACTTAACTGTTTTAAAACGCTTATGTCATCACCATAAATACGAATCTCCACTGGGGCAATAAGGGGCTGTCCCTGTTGCATCAATTTAACCTGAACCATTCCATCAGAAATTAAATTCCCGACCTTTGGCTCTAATTCTTTGGCTAGTTCTTCAGTCGTTTTATCGTTAACAGTGTTTATAAGTATTTGCCCGTAATTACTTACCGGAAATTCAGGTGAAAAATTATAATAAACGCGTGGTGCACTTGTTCCTGAAAAAGAAGCAAATGAAGTTACCCGTTTGTCGTCTCTAATCAGATTTTCAATTTGAGCAATAGTTTTCTTGGTTTTATCAAGGTTAGTACCAGTCGGCATCCAAACTTCAATTGCAAACTGGTTACGTTCGGCATAGGGGAAAAATTTCTGACCAACGGCTAATTTAAAAATCAGTAGTGCTAACAAAATAGTAACAATGCTACCGCCGATGGTAAAAATAGGGTGTTTTACACACCAGTCGATAGCCCAGTCATAACCCTGTTGCATGTAGTCGAGAGCAGATTTTTTATTTTTAGGTTTAACCTCTTCTGCGTCATGGCTATGTAACCCTTTTTTTATAAACACATAACAAAGGGTTGGCGTTAAAACCATTGCCACAACAAATGATGAGGCAAGTGCAATAGTTACCGTAATTGGTAAATCGTGTATAAACTCACCTAATGCCCCGGTAAGAATAATCATTGGCATAAATGCTGCAATGATAGTTACTGTGGCTGTAAGAATTGGAATGATAAGATCGAAAGCACTTCGCCAGGCAGCCGTCCAGCGGTCAACTCCTTTATCGAGCAGTTCTACATAATTATCGGCAACAACAATTGCATCGTCAACCACCATGCCAAGCACTACAATTAATGCGGCTAAAGAAACTTGGTGCAATTCAATACCAAAGGCATGAAGCATAGCAAAGGTTACAGCTACTGTCATAGGTATTGCTGTAGCAGCAACCGCAGCTATGCGAAAAGGGAGAAGAAGGATAACAACAATGATGACAGAGATAATGGCTAGCAAAAATTCATGCATGAAGTGTGAGATATTCTCATCAACCATTTTTGGCTGACTGACAATTGTTGTTAGTTTAATATTTGAAGGTAAAAGACTGGAAACTTCCGCGATTTTTGTATCAACTTGTTTTCCAAATTGCACAATGTTATTTCCTTCCTGCATCTGAACCGAAACAAGCATTGCCATTTGACCATTCACTCCTATGTTATTAGTCGGTTCAGCGTATTCGCGCTTAATTGTTGCAATGTCCGATAGCCTGATTACAGCGCCTGTCTTGGATGTCCCTATTATCTGTTTTTCGATTTCTGTTTGTGAAGTATAAGTGCCCGTAGTATAAAGAGATACCCTAGTTTCTCCGGTTTGTATATCTCCCGTTGGTGTTATAGTGTTTTGAGATTGTAATACTTTAACAACTTGTTGAAGGCTAATGCCATATTGTGCAAGCAATTGGGAGTTGAAGTAAACTGTAATTTGTTCTTTCTGCTCCCCAATACGCTTAATCTTAGATGTTGCTGGTATCGTTCTGAGTTTATCTTCTAATATCTTACTGTAATCTTTAAGTTGTTGATAGGTAGCGCTTGTCCCTTCTAAAGCAATTAAAAGAGCTTCGGTGTCGCCAAAATCTGAATTAACTATAGGCCCCCGGACGCCTTGAGGTAAATCTAGATTTTTAGCCAAAAGAAGTTGATGGCGTAGTTTACTCCAGAATATATCAGGCTTCTTAACGTCATCATTTAGGTTAACGTTGATGATAACCACCCCATCGCGGGTAGTTGAATATGTTTTTGATTTTTTTACTTCCTCGAATTGAAATAAGTATTGTTCGAGTTTGTTTGTTACCTGTTCTTCAACCTGGGCTGCTGTTGCTCCGGGATAATAGGCCACAACCAAGCCAAGCGGAACGGTAATTTTAGGATCTTCGCGGCGAGGCATGGTCAATAAAGAATAAACGCCAACCGCAAACACCATCGCTAACACTGTAAGTGTTACCTGTTTATGCTTTAAAGATGTTCTTACAAAATTCATACTCCCGATTACTTTAAAGTGATAAATGAACCATTGCTTAATTTGTACTGACCACTAATGACCACTGATTCGCCAAGGTTTAGTCCTGAGATAACTTCCACCTGATTGTCGGAAATATTACCTAAAGAAACACTTCGCTTAAAAGCTTGGTTTTTAATAGAGTCCATAACGTACACATACGAGGAATTATCAATATCGTGCAATACTGCTTCAGCAGGAATGCTCGGATGTTGTTCGGTTTGATTAGTCTTAAACTGAAGTTCTGCAGTCATACCTGGACGAATAAGAAGTTGAGAATTTTTGAGTTCAACTTTTACAGAGAAAGAACGGGTTGTTTCTTCTGCAACAGAGCCTATTTCCACAATCTTACCTATAAAAGTTGAATCCAAAGACGATACATGTATTTTGGCTTCGTTACCAATTTGAATGAGATGAAGTTCGGATTCAGGAACCGATGCGTTTACTTTTACTTTGCTGATATCTGAAATTACAAATAAAGGCATCCCCGTATTTATAATTTCACCGACCTCAGCTCCTCTTTTAAGCAGAATCCCGCTGATGGGTGAATACAGTTTCGTGTCGGTAAGGTTCTTTGCCTGTAAGCGCTGCTGAGCTTTTGCAACTTTAAGGGCATTAGTTATTTTAGAAAAATCGCTTTCCGAGATACTTTTCCTATTGAACATCTGGCTTAAGCGGTTATATTCATCCTGAGTCTGATCCAAATTGGCATCGGCAATATCTTTTGCAATGCTATAGTTCTCGGGATCTAAACTGGCAAGCAGTTGGTTTGCCTGAATGGGTGAGCCTTCTTCCGCTGAAATGTAGTTCAGTTTACCAGCAACCATGAATCCTAGACGAATAGTTTTATTCCCCTCGATGTTCCCACTTACGGCAATTTCTCTCGAAACAGTAATGTTACTTACCTTTTGTACTACTACAGGAATAGAATTGTTTTTATTCTCAATAACCTGTTCTTTACCATTACACCCTGTAAAAAGGAGTGCAGAAAACAATAAAATAATTAAATTGTACTTGATATTCATATCGTATTGATTTTGAGTTAATGTACTTGAGTAGAGATGTTTGATTCTTTTATACCAAGAAAAAGCAACCTGTCGGAGGTAAAATCAACAAGATCTTTGTCTCCATTTATGAAAAAGCGCATAACATTCCCAGTATTGCTGTTTATTAATACTTCAAGAATTTTCTGACTGAGATTTTGATCAATAAAATTGGTGTAATCGTAATAGATGTAGTAGATGAGTAGTTTATGAATAAACCGATATTCGAGAATATCTAGTTCTGAACTATAAAGAGGAGTGCTTTGCTCTCGAGGAACAAGATAAATGACAGTTATAAAGTCGTCTAATTCCTTTTCGAGTTCATATTTAAGTTGCTCGAATGTTAATTGAATTCCCTTGGGATCGGTCACGAAAATATAATTATAGACAGGATTGCCATCAGATGCACTGTTGAGATTTTGATCATCATTGATCCACCGTTTACTATATTTTTGACTTTGCATTGTATGAATAATTAATGATGCAAAGTTGGAGCGGTTTATGGTGAATCTTTTTGACCTAGATCAAAAAAGAAAAAATCTCAATACCAACTTAGGATTATTAAAACGTCAGTAGATTTTCAATCAACAGGAGGTTTAGATTAATAAAAAAATCAAATCAATTGGAAAGCAACAATTATAAAGGATAGTTATCAGCAAAAAACATAAACTAACATGAAATTAAAACCAGAAACCGACATTTGCAGACACAACTGGTTTTTGATATTTTTCTGCGTAGCCAATTGTTAATCCTATTGGGCCAATTTTAGACCTGAAGGAATAGGTTATTCCACCACCTAATATAACATTATATTGATCCAAGTCCTCAACTGTTCTATTCTGTAGTAAGCCATTGGTAATTAATGTTATAAAATGATTGTGTTTAAAATTTAGTCGTAGACCAAGACTACCAATTATTGTTATTCTTTCTGCTGCCCACACTGATGGCAAACCATAAAATGGTAAATGATAATTAACACTCAGTTCATAGTCCTGCGGTGCAACATAATTCCCTAATTGAACGGGAGTTGTCTCTCTGAATAAAAAACGTCCAAAAATTCCTATCAACACAGTGGAATTGCCACTTAAACTCATCGCATTTCGATGTTTAACAAGCAGTATTGGGTTAATACTATGAAAATCCAGATCCTGAACCAACGACATTTCAACAAAAGACTCTGCCCCATGAGATGGAAAATAGTAATCATCGAGATTATCGAAACTGTAAAACCCATACAAATGAGTAGTTAGTTTTTTATTAGTGGATAGTGATAAACTGCTATCTCCAATTGTACTATAAATTTTGCCAACGAAGTATTCCTGCCTCATTCCTACACCAAAAAAAGAATACTTAACGATCCTTTGATATGTAAACAGTTTAAGGGAGCCTAAATAAATATTTGCAGGATATGAGTAATCTTTATTTAGATGAACTGTTAAATCGCGATAAGAGGCCTCTGTTTGAATCACAAACTTAGGCAATCTCTTTTTGCCAAATTCGGCTATGAATGAAACCTTTGGATTTGTTGACACATCAGCAGTAAAAGAAATCAAATCAAGGTTTCTTGTATAATCTTTTCGAGTTGCATTTAACACTAAGGAAACGACGCTTCTAGAGTTAGCTCTAACACCAATGTTCATAACCCAAGATCGATTTTCATCAACAGTCACATTCAGAGTCTTTACGGAATCCCTTCCTTCCAAGCTAAAGAAAACCCTGCGAAATCCCCCCATTCCATAAATATTGTTTATGTGCTTTTTTATGGTTTTATAATCAAAAGTGCCAGGTAATTCTAGATTTAGGGCATCAATTAATTGTTTATCTGACATCGTGCAATTTCCTTTGATTTTAACATCGGTAATTTTCCATGCTTTTCTATTTATCAATTCTGCTGAAACAATTCTGGGTGCTAGTTCGTACTTCAATTTCAATGAACGAATATCATCTAGGACAAGGTTGACGGACTCTCTTCCTCTTCGAATCAGTGTATCAACTGCATCCGTGTAAAAACTTGAAGCATTATATCCCTCAATATTAGGACGAATAATAATGTTGCAATAACTTTTATTTACAGAATCTTTTTTCGTAGTATAGAAATTAGTCAATTGATCTGTTAAATTTTTCATACTTTTGATACTCTCGGCTGGTAGCAAATCGCTTCTAATGTCTACACCTATAATAATATCTGCACCCATTTCTTTTGCAACATCTGTTGGGAAATTATTTACAATTCCACCATCGATAAGAATATGTTTATTATGATGGCTTGGTGCAAAAATTCCAGGAATAGCCATGCTTGAGAGAATAGCAGTAGGCAAGAATCCCGATTTTAATATAACTTGATTTCCTGTTGCTAGATCGGCACCTATGCATGCAAAGGAAATTGGGAATTTTGAAAAATCGGCATTATCAGGTAAATCTGCCGTTAATCCACAAAAAAGATTTAATACATTTTGACCATTAACTAAACCATTGGGCAATTCTGGTTTTCCGTTGTCCGATATTGGTAAGGATAATACATAGCGTTGTTGCTCTTCTTTCGAAAATTGATCCAGTTGTTTACGAGGCGTATAGTCTGATAATAGTTGAGACCAATTTTCAGCCAAAGCCATTTCGGCAATTTGATCAGCATTATATCCAATTGAGTAAAGTCCACCTACAATACTTCCAATACTTGTGCCCACAATAATATCAATTGGAACGCCCTCTTGTTCTAGCACCTTCAAAACGCCGATATGAGCGAATCCTTTTGCACCGCCACCGCTCAGCACCACTGCAATTTTAGGCCGCTTAACTGGCTGGGAAGAGGCTATAAAAAATGAAAAAGTTAGCATAAGCAATATTGAAACAAATCTTATGTACATGTCTTCTTTGTTTTTATTATAATCATAGATACTATAAGGTTGTTTAAATCCTTAATAGTTATATAAAACGAAGGCAAACATATTATTGCTCAACAAACTTTTCTTTGATGTAGATCAAAAAAGAAATTATCAAACGCTTATTTTCCGGCCCTTATTCTACTGAGGGTTTCCTGGGTAATACCTAGATATGAGGCAATGTTTCCTAATGAGGTTCTCTGGAAAATATAAGGATAATTCTGCATTAGCGCATTGTATCGTTCTTCAGCCGTTTGAAACTTGATACTTACTATAAATTCAACTATTTTACCTGTAATTTCGTATAAAAGATAAAATGCAAGACGAGCTTCATTTCCCTTTTCTAACATCTCTTCCAAATCGGAAATTTTAATTGAATAAATAACAGAATCTTC
>CAZTVB010000021.1:0-14516 GCA_964616315.1 uncultured Rikenellaceae bacterium | reverse complement strand
ATATTGGGCATTTGTCATAGTTTAGATGCTCATAATGTATATTTTTGTGTTCCAAAAAAGCACAAAATGCCCCGTAAACCCCAAAAATCTGAAATTTGCTTAAACTGCAATTTTCAACTTCGACCCGAGGATAACTTCTGTCCTAATTGCGGACAGGAAAATAACGTTAGGAATGTTCCGGCTCGTTACCTAATTGTCGAACTTTTTGAAGGATTCTACAGCTTTGACACAAAACTCTGGAACACCATAAAAGCATCGTTTTTAAAGCCCGGAAAAATAACTCTCGACTACCTTGAAGGTAAAAGAGCACGCTACGTACCACCACTAAAGTTCTATCTTTTTATAAGTTTTGTATTCTTCCTACTCCTAGGGAAATTAAGCGACAATGCCATTGATTCAAGCAAAATTAATGGTAATGTTTCCATCAATGAGGATATTGGAGCAATGAACATCTCGTTAAACGAACTTTTAGGGAAACAGAAAAATTACAGCAGCACGGATAGTAACGATGTAAACGCCTTGGAATTTGAATTCAAGTCGAAGGATAGCTTATTGATGACTATTAAGAGCCTGCAAACTGCACACGATACTACCCTTAATAAACTTCTTTTGGCAGATAATATAGATACCAACAGCATTACCAGAGAAAACCTAAGAAAGGCGATAGCCTTAATTCCTGAAAATAACGCTGCGTTGGACTCAATAAAACCGAAGTTTGGAATATTTGGCAAAGTTAGTTTCGAAACAAAAGAAGAGTATTTTAAATTTAAATCCGACGTCCAAAATTACAACAACAGTCAACTCGACTCGGTACTACTATCAAAAGGGGAAAATGTAAACTGGTTTAACCGTCAAATGCTAAAAAAAATGGCCGTTTACGATTTCAAAAGCAAGGATAGCATTAAGCAAATAACCCAGGCTATACTTAAGAGCATATCGTTAACTATGTTTATAATGATGCCACTTACGGCAATATTGCTCCTTTTAATTTTCTACAGAAAGAAATACTACTATGAGCATCTGATCTTTACAATTCATATTCACACCATTTTCTTTATCATTTTCAGTTTAATCCTTACAATCCAGATTTACATAAGCGAATCGTTTGGAGGAAAACTCTGGGGATGGTCGTTCCTGCTGTGTATGATCTATCTGATAATCTCACTTAGGAACAACTACAAGCAATCGTGGGGAAAAACAATCGCAAAGTTTATTTTGATGTCGATTCCTTACGGTATAACAGCATTTATACTAACACTCTTTGCAGTGGTTTACGGTTTTCTGGCATAAAAAAAACGAATTGCATCCAATTAAACATTTACATATATTTACTGTTTAATGTAAAAAAGTTGATATGGATAAAGTACAAATATTTGCCGATTGGCAAGAAGGAATGGCCTTTGAAGCCGAAGTAAACGGACATAAACTTATGCTCGATGCCGACGAAAAAGTTGGCGGAACAAACAAAGGTCCACGCCCTAAACCCCTAATGCTAGTTGCATTGGCAGGCTGCACAGGAATGGATGTTGTATCAATCCTTAAAAAGATGAAGGTTGATGTAAAAAAATTCCGTGTTTGGGTAGAAGCAGAGCAAACCGAGGAACATCCGAAGCATTACACAGCCATGAAGGTTATATATGAATTTTGGGGCAAAAACCTTCCACTTGAAAGCATCAATAAAGCAATTAGTTTATCGGAGGAAAAGTACTGTGGGGTTAGCGCTGCTTACCGTAAAGGAATGACCATAACCCACGAAATTCGCATTAACGAAGAATAGTAATAAAGGATGGAGTTTCCCAAATTTATTCCATTCTCCATCTTCTAACTTCAATTTTATGCTACCAATAACTAAGGATATCCAAATTGAAGATTTAATTGTGCGACTGCCCCAGTCAGTCTCATATTTGAGGGAAAAAGGAATTATATGTGTTGTTTGCGGCGAACCTGTATGGGGCAGTTTGAACGATTTGGCAATCCAAAAAGGCTTATCGGATGAAAGTATTGAGCAAATTATTAGCGAACTCAATAAATTCCTTAAGGCTGAATAGCTTACATTAACTATTTTAAAAGTTGAATAAAACTGACTACGTTTTGCTTCGATAAAACTAATCATTCAGGATTATCTGTTCTTTTATCATTTTTTTTAGATAAAAATTATGTGAATCGTCTACTAAATAGTTATTTAATAGAATGTAAGGCAGCAAAAAGATTATTACCTTGCGCCACTTTTATTAAACAAATTAAGACTATGATTAAACGATTTACTCTAATCTTTTTCTTGGTAACTTGCATCATGCATTCAGGCTTTTCAAGCCCTGCTTATCCTAGAAAAACTAAGTTTATACAACCCGATGGTAGCACAATTACCATAACCCTAAAGGGCGACGAAAAGCACAAATGGGCTGTTACCCCTGATGGCTACACACTTCTTTCTAACACCAAGGGTTACTTTGAGTATGCAATTAACGATGAGCGCGGATACATTATCCCATCGGGTGTAGTTGCAAAGGATATTGAGAATAGAACAACCGAAGACAAAGAAATACTATCAAAAACTAAAAAAGGATTATTTTACTCCAAGGAGCAGCTGCAGATGCTTAAGAGCATTCGAGCAATAAAAGCAACCGAATCTCAAAAATCTTTCCCAACAACAGGCAACCGAAAACTTGTTTGTATTCTTATGGGATTCAAGGATAAGGCTTTTTCTAAAACTCAAGCCGATTTCAATAACTTGTTTAATCAAGTAAACTATACCGCTAATGGAGCAACTGGTAGCGTAAAGGATTATTACTTAGAAAACTCATTCAACCAGTTTAATCTTACAGTTACTGTTGCAGGACCATACACAGCCAATAACAATATGAGTTACTATGGTGCTAATGATGCCGACGGATACGATGTGAACCCAGAAGCTTTGGTAAACGAAGCCATTACTGCAGCCGATGCTGCAGTGAATTATGCCGATTTCGATAACGATGGAGACGGATATGTTGACGGTGTATACATAATTTATGCTGGCTATGGAGAAGAGGCTGATGCCCCTACAAATACAATTTGGGCTCATGCATACCATATAACGGACAAAACACTCGATGGAAAAATTATCAAAAATTACTCTTGTTCCGCAGAACTATCTGGGAATTCTGGTACAACTATAACTGCAATTGGTGTTATTTGTCATGAGTTTGGGCATGTATTAGGTGCACCAGATTATTACGATACCGACTACGAGACAGGTGGTCAATTTGACGGTACAGGAGAGTGGGATCTTATGGCAGGCGGCTCATGGAATAACGATGGCATAACACCTGCTCACCACAATGCTTACACCAAAGTAATGGTATATGGCTGGGGTACTGCAACTATACTTAACGATGGAACTTCAATTACAATACCTGAATCCAAAACCAATGCAAATGCATTCTACAAAGTAAATACCACAACAACCAATGAGTATTACTTAATTGAGAACCGCCAAAAAAATGGATTCGATGCCTATATCCCAGGCCACGGACTAGTAATTTACCACGTAAGCAAAGATGTTGTTTCTCACTATGAAGGCAACGATATCAATGCAAAAGGCCCACAGCATATGTACCCTGTATGCGCTTCGGCAACAACAAATCCGGGTTCAACACCATCAACATATGGTAATATTAATAGCGGGGGCTGTCCATTCCCTGGCACATCCAACAAAACCTCTTTTACCGATGCTACAACACCTTCAATGAAATCGTGGTTAGGAGTAGCAACAAATAAACCCATTACAAATATCTCCGAGAACATTAGCACTGGAGTTATTACATTCGATTTTGATGGTGGTAATACTGGTAACCCTACAAACTTCTCGGCAGTAGCTGCAAATGAATCTCAAATTGATTTATCGTGGGCTAAATCGGAAAATAGAGATGTTGTAGTAGCCTACTCAACTTCATCAACATTTGGTTCGTTGGTGAATGGAAACACCTATACAGTTGGCCAATCGATAAATGGTGGTGGAACAATACTTTATCAAGGCGACGCTACTTCATTTAACCATACTGGTTTAAATAGCAACACCACTTATTACTATAAGGCTTGGACAAAACTTACCTCCACTCCAACCTACTCGTTGGGAACTGTTACACAAGCAAAAACTGCCTGTTCTGGAGTTCTAGCACTACCATTAACAGAAAACTTTAATTCAGGCGATATTTCCGGATGCTGGTCCATAATAGACAACCAAGGTAATGGCCAAGTATGGCAGATTGGCAATATCAGCGGAGGCTTATCTGGAACTTATATCTATTTAGATTCCGACGGTTATGGCGAAGATAATACACAAAATACCTACATAGTTACCCCTGCAATACACACTACAGGACTTTCATCCGTAACTATTTCATTTAAGCACTACTTCAAAGCTGAAGCAGGAGAAACTGCTACCCTTTCATACAGCCTAGATGGAACCAACT
The DNA here is from genome assembly GCA_964616315.1 of uncultured Rikenellaceae bacterium. Taxonomy (GTDB): domain Bacteria; phylum Bacteroidota; class Bacteroidia; order Bacteroidales; family Tenuifilaceae; genus SB25. Next base: position 10,062 of record CAZTVB010000021.1, on the reverse strand, counting down.
GGATTCAAATTGACCAATGGACTGCAACAACAACAAATCCAACCAACTACAAAAAGATATTAACTGATGTAGCCAATAAACCATCGATAAGGTTCAAGTGGAACTACACTGGGACTTGGGGTTGGTTCTGGTGTATAGATGACATTAGCATAACTGAAACCTCGGCATCGGATGTTATTGCAGACTTCAAAGCAGAACCTACAGCTATTAACATTGGCGAGTCCACCACATTTACCGATTTATCTAACGGCACAGTTACATCTTGGGCTTGGGATTTTGGAAGCGGAGCTACTCCTGCAACAGCAACAACAGCAGGCCCTCACTCAGTAACATACTCCTCTGCAGGAAACAAAACAGTAACCCTAACCATTAATGGCAATGTAACTGAAACAAAAACCAACTATATCAACGTTGTTGACCCTAACTCTCCAGCAGTAATTGTGGGCTGGAACTTTGAGGATAGCAACGTAACTGCTGACGAAGGAATTGCCACAAACTCTACAAAAACAATCACTACAAGCGCTACAGGAACAGTTTCATACTCCACAGGAACTGGAGGTACAGGCACCAATGCATTAACAAGCACAGGATGGGACAATGGAGCAGACTCAAAAGCTTGGCAAGCAGAATTTAGCACATTAGGCTATAATACAATTACCGTTTCGTCTAAGCAAAAAAGTTCAGGAACTGGACCCAAAGAGTTCAAACTTCAATATAAAACAACTGGAGCAACCTGGATAGATGTACCATCGAGCAGTATAACACTTGCCAACGATAACTATATTTCGGGAGTATTAACCAATTTTGCTCTACCAAATGATGTTGCAAATCAACCATCGGTTTCATTACGTTGGGTGATGAGAAGCAACCTTCAGGTATCATCTGGTAACGTAGCATCGGGAGGCACTAGCCGAATTGATGACATTGTTATTAATGGAAAAAAGACGGATAGTCCTACCCAGTACACACTAACAATGAGCAAAAATGGCAATGGAACTATTGCACCAGCAGCAGGTGAACATACTTACAATGCAGGTTCTACAGTTGATTTAACTGCAACACCCGATCAAGGATGGCAGTTCGAGAAATGGGAAATCAATGGAAATACAGTAAACACATCTTCAACTCAAATCACCATTAACTCAAATACAACTGCTGTTGCAACTTTTACTAAGATTACCTATAAACTCACTGTTTCGCATGTTGGAAATGGTACAGTTACACCTACGAATGGTGAAACCATTCACGATGCTGGTGCCACTGTCACCTTAACTGCAACACCCAACCAAGGATGGCAGTTCGAAAAATGGGAAATCAATGGAAATACTGTAAACTCGGCATCAACCCAAATTACTATCAATTCCAACACAACTGCAATAGCAACATTTACTGTTATCAATGGAATTGACATTATTGAAACCCAAATTGCCGTATACCCTAACCCCACAACCTCTGTTGTTAACATAAAAAGTGATAATGTTATTAGAAGTATTCAGGTTTTAGACATTTCAGGTAGAATACTAAATACTAAAGAGAACATTTTAGATTCAAAAACCGATACAGATTTAACGGGATTTGCCCCTGGAATGTACTTGCTAAGAGTTATTAGTACAGACAACTCGGTACAAATATTAAAAGTCTCGAAAAAATAGTTTTAAAGAGGTGCAAAAAAGCACCTCTTTTTTTGCTTTGTAAAAAGCATTCCATATATTGCAACATTATTAGCAATAAGATGAGAACACATATCAACAATAGCTCAAATTTCAACTCTAACAATAATTACTTGTTGGAACAGGAAGGTTATTGCTGATAAAAAGATAGATACAACACAAGCAAGGCTTTCCTAAATCGGGAAAGCCTTTTTTAGTTTAATAAAATTGACATATGACTTACAACTTAAATAATAACAATAATAATCGCCCTCCGCCTACGGGATTGGACTTGCTACGCTTATGCCCTTCCAGGATTCCGCGAAGGGCTTTTTGTTTTAAAACCACTAATCAAAAAAAACAATAAAAACTATGGAAACAACAGTAAAACAGTACCAAGCACAAATTGATGTGCAACAAACCGAGGAAGGAATTGCACTTATAAAGGAAGTTTTCGCCAGAAAACTATCGCAGAACCTCGACCTGAAAAGAGTGACAGCACCAATGATTGTTCAAGCAGGACTTGGAATTAACGATGACCTCAACGGAGTTGAAAAGCCTGTAAATTTCACAGCAAAAGGGATAGACTCTCAAAGAATAGAGATAGTTCAATCGCTGGCAAAATGGAAGAGATTGACACTTTGGAAACACAATGTTGCTGTTGGCAAAGGAATTTTTACTGACATGAACGCCCTACGCCCCGACGAAACCCCAGATGCAACGCACTCAATTTATGTAGACCAATGGGATTGGGAAAAAGCAATATCAAAGGAGATGCGAACGGTTGATTACTTCCGCCAAACAGTAAAATCAATCTATCAAGCAATTCAGCAAACCGAGGCTGCGGTATGCCAAACCTTTGCGCCAATCAATCCAATTCTTCCAGATAGAATTCACTTTATCCATACCGAGGAACTGGAGAAAATGTATCCTCTTTTAAGTGCAAAGCAAAGGGAACGCGAGATATGTAAGCACTATGGTGCTGTTTGCATTGAAGGAATTGGTTATCCGCTTTCAAGCGGCAAACCTTCCGACGGTCGTGCGCCAGATTACGATGATTGGTCCTCGCTCCGCCTCGATGGCTACCGTGGATTAAATGGCGATATTCTAGTTTGGCATCCTACTCTAAACGATGCTTTAGAACTATCATCAATGGGAATCAGAGTTGATAAAACTGCTCTCGAACTGCAACTTAAACTCCATGACATGGATCATCGGAAGGAACTCTACTTTCACAAAACCTTACTTGAGGGAAAACTGCCACTAAGTATTGGCGGAGGAATTGGACAATCGCGCCTATGCATGTTTTTACTCCGTAAGGCACATATTGGCGAAGTGCAATCGTCAGTTTGGCCAAAAGAGGTAAAAGATTATTGCAAATTGCAAGGCATCCCATTACTTTAAAATCAAATAAACCTTTCGGAAATATTACCCGAGAGGTTTATTTTTGCCTTATATTTGCCCAAAACACCAACCCTATGCCCCGATTTAAACTTACGATTGAGTATGATGGCTCGCACTATCGCGGGTGGCAATTTCAGCGAGAGGTTCCCACTGTTATGGGAAAACTAATGGACGCTGTTAAAGAGGTTTACAAAAAAACTGACTACGAACTTTATGGTTCAGGAAGAACCGATGCCGGAGTACACGCCCTTGCGCAGGTTGCGCACCTCGATATCGACTCGGCAATGCCCCCTTACGTTGCGCTTACCCGACTAAACGAATTGTTACCAGCATCAATAAACATCCTCAATGTTGAAAAGGTACAGCCTCGATTTCATGCCCGTTACAGCGCTATTGCAAGAAGTTATGTTTACCATATTTCCAAGCGTAAATCTGCATTTGGCAAAGACTTTACCTGGTGGGTAAAAGATTCGCTTGATGTAAAAGCCATGGCCGATACAACGGTTCATTTTGTTGGGATGAAAGATTTTAAATCGTTTGGAACAACAGAAAAGGAAGACGATTCAACGTTGGTAAAACTTGAGCAACTTAAGATATTTGAAATTGACGACTCTATTCTAATACATATTGTTGGCTCTCACTTCCTTTGGAAAATGGTAAGAAGGATTGTTGGAACTTTAGTTGAAGTGGGCAAAGGCAAATTAAGCGATGAGGATATCGATTTATTTTTCCGTCAATACTCCGATATACCCTCAAAATTTACAGCTCCTCCATCGGGGCTTTACCTCGAAAGGGTTTACTACCCTGGCGATACTATTGAGGAGGAACCTATTTGGTTGATGAATATTATTAGTAAGTAGATTTTACCAATACCTCTTTGTTATTAGTTGATATTGACTTAACTTGGTTAAGCAATAAGCAAACTAATGATTGCCAAATACTACACAACTAACGACGATAATTCAATAATCTGCGAATTATGTCCGCATAATTGCCATATCAAACCTGAAAAAACAGGGATTTGTGGAGTCCGACGTAATCTTAATGGTAATCTCGAAATACTGAGTTCTGGAATAATTGCCTCATCGGGTTTAGACCCCATTGAGAAAAAACCTCTTTATCACTTTTATCCAGGGCATAAAATATACTCCATTGGTGGTTATGGATGTAATTTAAAGTGTACATTCTGCCAAAATTATGAGATTTCGCAAAATGCTCCAGACCGAAGTAACGGTTTTAGACACAATCAACCAGCGGACTTGATTGCAAAGGCAAAATTCCTACCTGAAAATATTGGTATTGCTTACACATACAACGAGCCCACAATGTTCTTTGAATTTATGGTTCAAACAGCGGAATTAGCAAAACTTGAAGGGCTTAAAAACGTAATGGTCTCCAATGGTTTTATCAACCTAAAGCCACTTGATGAACTTACTGAGTTGATAGATGCTTTTAATATCGACTTAAAGTCGTTCTCGGATGATTTTTACAGAGAATTAACAGGGGGGCGTTTGAACCCTGTGCTAAATACACTTTCACGGATTAAAGAATCGGGCAAGCATCTAGAAATATCATTTTTGGTTATACCCACAAAGAACGATAGTATTGATGATGCTTCAGCAATGTTCAACTGGATAGCCACAAACCTTGGCGAAGACACGATTCTACATATCAACAAGTACTATCCAGCTTATAAAATGCAGATTCCACCAACATCAACCACAACGTTGATTGAACTCTACGAGTTAGCCAAAATAAAACTTAAATTTGTTTACATAGGAAATTTACACAGCGAAGATATTGGATGTAACACACAATGTCCATCCTGCTTAGCAACCGTAATTAAACGCTCAGGCTATCACACTTCACTATCAGCGCTCGACAGCAAAGGGTACTGCAAAATTTGCGGGTATGGCCCAATAGCTATTCTGGACTAACCAACAATTAACTCATCCAAATCGCGCTTGGGGACGTGGTGTACACCCTGCGAATCGCGCCAGTAAACCACACTACTATTTTCGGACATTCGCTCAACTACTACCTCCTCCTTAGGGTAACCCAATGCAAGCACAAGCGCAACCTTTAAATGCTCTGGCAAGTCAAGTGTTTTGCTTAGATCTTCCTTCCGTACCGAAGCAATTATACATCCACCCAATCCTTTCTCTACTGCACCAAGCATAATCGTTTGAGCCATTATACCCTGATCCCACTGTGTTGATTCAGATATCCGCCGATCTTCCAAAATTGCTATGTATGCAGAGGGTCTCTCCCCTTCCACTGGCCCATCCCAATCCTTAAGATAGCCTGCCCATGCAAGACTAGGGTATATCTTTTTGTTTAATAATTCATCGTTGGATAAAAAGAATTTTAATGGTTGTAGATTTCTTCCAGTTGGGCAAAGCCTTGCTAAACCTACCAAATCAATCAACTCTTTTCTGTCAATAGGTTTATTTTGAAAAAACCTTCTATAACTTCTATTTCTTTTAACAATATCAATTAACATAAGCATAAATTTTATTCAAATATGACTATCAAAAAACCCGATGCGTTTAATTCATCGGGTTAATTTTTACTATCCTAACCGCTCCTCAATAACCTTCCAATCCAGAATTTCCCAGAATTTCTGTAAATAATCAGCTCTTCGATTCTGGTAATCCAAATAGTAAGCATGCTCCCACACATCGCAGGTAAGTAAGGGCTTTAGCCCTTTCCTTAGTGGATTGCCAGCATTAGGCTCTTGGCTTATCTCTAAATGCCCTTGATTATTCAATGATAACCATGCCCAACCTGAACCGAAAAGAGTTAAGGCTGCCTTATTGAATTTTTCTTTAAACTCTGACAGTGTTCCGTAATCCGACTCAATTAATCGCAATAAACGACCAGTAGGTGCAGTTTTGGGATTAAGTGAAAATGATTCAAAATAAAAAGTATGATTCCAAACCTGAGCACCATTGTTGAATATTCCTCCATCGGACTCTTTAATAATTGTTTCGAGGGTTGCATTCTCGAAAGGAGTCCCAACTATCAGGTTATTTAAGTTATTAACGTATGCCTGATGATGTTTCCCATAATGGAAATCAAATGTTTGTGATGAAATAACATTCTTCAAGTCATCAGTAGCGTAGGGTAACTTTGGTAATTCGTGTGTCATATTTACTATGTTTTGGTTGATTTTTTTAGGATAATCTAACTCCCATGACAAGAATATCGTCGGTTTGGTTTTCCGTTTCACCCTTCCACTTTTCCAAGGAAGTCCAGATAACCTGTTTTTGCTGATTAAGCGGTAATCCCTTCACTGAATTTAGAAGCGACCTGAACGCAGTATGCCCGAATTTTTTGCTCATTTCGCCACCAAACTGATCCATAAACCCATCGGAGAATAAGTATATTGTGTCGCCCTGATTAAGTTTAAATTTAATCTCATTGAACGGCTCCATTTTCTCAAAGTACGATACAGGCATTCTGTCTGGTTTAAGTTCAATTAAACCATCAAAGTGAGTAACAATTCTCTCGTGGGGTTCAAAGGTTGAATTTGTACTAATAATAATCGGAATATTGGCACCAGCATAGGTTAAAACTTGGGTGTTTTTATCGTAAGTACATAATGCTATATCCATTCCATCGTGACTATCGTCTTCGCCCCCCCTTTGTCCGAGGGCATTAATAATATTCTGCCGTAATGCGCCTAAAATTGTTGCAGGTGTGCGAACCGATTCCCGCGTAATCATATCGTTAATCATAGATATCCCAAGCATACTCATAAAACCACCAGGAACACCATGTCCAGTAGAATCGGCTGCAGCAAAACCTATTTGCTGCCCACAATTACCAACCCAGTAAAAATCACCACCAACAGACTCCTTGGGCTGATAAATAATAAAACAATCCACAAAGTACTGCTGAAGCTGTAAAGAGGTAGGTAAAATTGCTTGCTGGATTTTTTTTGCATAGTCTATTGATTCACCCAAATCGGTAAGCATGTTGATAATCCTATCGCGCTGGTAAATCACCAAATTCTTTTGGATTTCCAATTCATCACGCTGCTCTATTAACTCTTGTTTTTGCCTCTCAACTTCAAGCTGCTGATGCCCAAGTTCATTATTAACTCTTTGTTTATTTCGTAGAGTGTATAAAAATAATCCCAACACCGCTAATGTTAGCCCAAAGGCTCCCATAAAAAAGTATGCTAATCTTGTCTTACTTCTCCGCTCCTTCTCTACCACCATAAGTTCAGAGTCCTTCAAAACGGAGTGCTTTTGCATTAGTGCATCGAACTCTGCTTTAAGCTGTATGGTTAACATCTTTTTTAGGTTACTTTGCCCCATAATACTATCATGTACGGCAACATATTGCCTGTAATAGTAAAGGCTTTTCTGACAATCGCCCAGATGAAAGTGAAAATCGTACAAATTCTTATATATCTGGTCCTTAATATCAAGCATCTGAGAACTCAACGCTATCTTCTCCGCATTACTCATTAACTCAAACGCTTTATTTTTTTGTCCAATTTCAAAGTAGGTAATGGATAACTGCACTAAAGACTCAACTTGTCCACGAGACTCATTAATATCCTTGTAACTATAATATGCACTATTTAAAAACTCTAAAGACTTATCGTATAGTTTAACTTTCCGGTACACTTCGCCTTTGAACCTGTTTACATTTGCAAAGCCCCCTCTATCTTTAATTTGTTCTTTAATTATTCCTGCTTGGTCAAAGTAAAGCAAAGCGCTATCGAGCTTATTTTGTATTAAAAAAACCGAGCCTATATTCATTAAGGAATTAGAAATACCCCGTCTATCATTTAACTGAATTTTAATTGCCCACGATTTTTTTAAATTTCCGATGGCCTTGTCGTATTCCTTAATATCTCTAAATACTAGCCCAATATTGTTATACTGATATGAAATACCTTGTAAATCGTTCACTTCAATCCGGAGAGGTAATGCTTTAAGGAAAAAATCCAGAGCATTGCTATAGTCCCCTTGATACCAAAACAAAACACCAATACTGTTTAATACCGAAGCAATACCCAATTTATCATTCATCCCTTCTCGAATATTTAATGCTTTAATATAGTACTCCATTGCTTCGGAATATTTTCCTAGCTGAGATAAAGTAAGCCCTACACCAAAAATAGATTCTGCAACTCCCGAAGAATCTTTAATTGTCTCGGCTAAGGAAATCGCTTGCTTGTAAAACGCAATAGAACTATCGTTACTATCTGTTCTTCGGTAATAGTTTCCAAGTTGACAATATGCTTGTATCTCGGCACGCTCATCGGAAATCCGTTTAAAGCCGGATAGCGATTCATTAAGGTAATAAACCGCAGAATCCATTGCGGAAGTTTCATAGTAAGTTCGTCCAAGATAAAAATTGCCCCAAGCAACACCTTTTTCGTAATTTGTTTTTAAAGACCACCCTATAACATCTCTCGATAACTTTTGAGCAGCATTGAATTCTCTAGAGTCAATTAGTGTTTTTATTGCAGCAATGTTTCCATTAATCTTGCTTGTATCCGAAGAACCATAAATAAATTGCGAACTAGCTGCCGTAAATAAGCATGCAAGAAAAAAGAATTTATGTGAAAAAATAATTCGACTCATTTATTGTGATTCTTAAATTAAAAAACCGCACACAACTATTGCTTCAAAAAAAGTAAAAATAATTTACAATTTAATGAAAATTTAAGGTATGTGTAAAGATTCCCATAGAAATTATGAAAAAAAATACATTTACACCTGAGCATATTTTCGCTAATAAAAAAACGGTCGGAACCTTAGTGTCCGACCGCAAACCAAAACATAAACCAAACTAAACAAATATATTTAACTATAATTTCGATTCAAACCTGTTTTCCACTGTTTTCCAGTCTATAACATTCCAAAAATTCTGAATATACTCTGGTCTCCTATTTTGATACTTTAAGTAGTATGCGTGCTCCCAAACATCTAAGCCTAACAATGGAAAACCTTTTACCTCGGAAACATCCATTAGAGGATTATCCTGATTAGGTGTAGAAAATACTTTAAGTTCACCATTATCAATAACCAACCATGCCCATCCAGAGCCAAAACGTGTTGCTGCTGTAGCCGAAAACTTCTCCTTAAATTCTCCAAAAGAACCAAAAGTTTTTTGTATTTGTTTCAGAAGCTCTCCTGAAGGTTCTCCTCCTCCATTGGGTGACATAAGTTCCCAAAATAAGTTGTGATTGTAGTAGCCACCTCCATTGTTTCTGACCGCAGGAGAATGCTTTGAAATATCTTTCAGAATCTCCTCAATAGGTACATTTGAGATAGACGTACTGTCTATTGCGGCATTAAGATTATTTGTATAAGCGCCATGATGCTTGGTGTGGTGAATTTCCATTGTAAGAGCATCAATATAAGGTTCTAAAGCCTTATAGTCATATTTTAATGTAGGTAATTGAAAAGACATAACTCAAATTTTTAAATTATTATTTATAATCATTACAAATAAATAACTCCCCAGAACAAAAATTGTTCATTTTAATACAAAAAAAATGCAAGCCAGTGGCTTGCATTTTTTTATACTTAAATCTATTTACTTACTATCATCGGTATTTCCGTTTGTATACTTTACAACTTCTTTTTTGTAGGTATACACCTCTATACCCATAAAAAAGTACCTAACAATCCAAAACTCCACGTACCATTTTTCATCTAAAGAATGAATTCTATCTATTATTTGACGAGTTCTTCCAAAAAAAGGCTTTTTAATATTCTCCATCTGATAGTTATAAAGTCCACTATATCCTTCGTTATTTATCATAAAATTAACATTTAGTTAATAATATAAACTATCCCCTTGGAAGTTTTTTTAAAGTAAGCTATTTATTATGGAATTTGTTTCTTGAATATCAGAGTTTTAACCTACAAAAAAATTACTTACGTCAAAATCATGGCTTAACCTATCGGATGATTTGAGTAATTCAACAACTGCTAATTTACCATTCCTTCCTAAATCCAAAGAATATTTATTTACATAC
>CAZTVB010000020.1:0-14702 GCA_964616315.1 uncultured Rikenellaceae bacterium | reverse complement strand
CCACCACCAAATATTTTGAACTGATAAATTCATTGTCTGTTTTTTCTGATGCAATGATATAACATCTTTTTGAAACATCAAAATTTGGTAAAGAATTTACGCAATAAAAATCAACAAATATTGTTATTTTTAACAGTGAAAAAGCTAAACCTTAAAAAAATGAATAAACTACTTTTGACACTTGTTTTTATACAGTTACTAGTTGCCGTTGAGGCATATACACAATCCAATGAGGATTCATTGCTTAAAATTGAAATCGCTTTATCGGAAGGCGATTATAATCGCGCATTAACCTTGCTAAAAGATAATCAGCAAAATAACTCATTGCTATATAATCAGTTAAAAGGAATAATTTACGAGAATATTGGACGTTACGACAGTGCATCGATTTCCTACAAGAGGGCTATTGATATAGATTCAACGTACCTTCCTGCACATAAAGGATATGCTAGAAGCCTTTACTCTTTCGGAAATATCAAAGTTGCAAAAAAACAGTATGAAAAAATTTTGATGATAGACTCCCTGTGTATAAATACCCGTTTGCAGTATGCAAATGTTTTAAAGAAAGAAAACAATTATGCCAAGGCATTCTTCAATTACTGCTGGTTAACCAATTACGATTCAACCAACTTTTACTTTTGGGATCAGCGTGCCGATTGTTCTGCACAATTGAATAATTTTCTCGATGCAATTAACTCATATGACTATGCAATTTCACTTAATAGGCAGAATCTGGATATTGTCGTTAAGTATCTCAAGTTACTGATTCCGCTTCAGGTTCCAACAGAAGATATTATGGCCGAAGCGGATAGTGCGTTAAAGGTTGATTCACTCAATATTCCAATACTTAAGCTAAAAGGAAAGTTATTTGCCGATCAGAAAAAGTATAAACAATCATACGATATTTTTAATAGGGTTTACGAGATGGGCGATTCATCGTTTTTTACCTTAAAGTACCTTGGAATTAGTAAGTATAGCACAGGATTATTCTATCAATCAATACCTGACTTTGAGAAGGCTTTTGAGTGCGATAGTTCCGATAGTTTTATGAATTTTGTTTACTCCTCGTCGTTGTTTCAGATTGGGGATAGGAAGCAGGCATTAAAAATTGCCAATTACACCGAACGTATGCTCACGCCCGATAGTTCGTTAGTTGCAGTTATTTATGATTTAAAGGGTGATATTAATTTTGAGAATAGAGATTACAACTTGGCCGTTGAGTGCTACGAAAAAGCCCAAAATTACTCGAAAAACGAAAATGAATTTATTTTCAAAATAGGTAGATCGTATTACTCTTCTAAAGACTATACAACTTCAACTAAATACCTCAAGGATTACTTGGCAAAGGTTGATGATGGAAGCGAAAAGTCAAAATCGAGAAGTAACATCTGGTTGGCTAAACATTTTTTAGAAAAGATAAAGGAGGAAAATTTCTTTAGGGATACTCTTTAGCATTAAAGCATTTTTTCTATAATTCGTATTTTAGTACCCTCAAAGGTTCAATGTCTAATGGCGACACTTTAACCTGTAAGGGTATTATTTCAACTCCACTATTGACAGCGTTTTTTAGTTTACTAGCGTACTTAGGATCAATGTTAAAGGCTGGTGCAAAAATTTCAACATCTGTACGTTGTATAATGTATAGCATAACAGCCCTATAGCCTTCGGACTTTGCCTTAACAAGCGTTTCGAGGTGTTTCTGTCCGCGTTCGGTTACAGCATCAGGAAAACGGGCGTAAACACTATCCTTTAGGGTGACATTTTTCACCTCAATAAAACATTTCTCAAACTCATTTTCAGCGTAAACATCGAATCGGCTATCGCCATATTTTGCTTCAGGTTTAATTGTTGTATAGCCCGATAGTTGTGGCAGTAAATTATTCCTCAGTATTTCAACCGCCAGTTTATTGGGATTAGATGTGTTTATACCAACCCAATCGCCATTTATTTTTATCATCTCCCAAGTATAGTGTGTTTTTCGGGCAGGATTCATACTATCCGAAATGTAAACCTCGGCACCTTCCTCAATGCAACTTTTCATTGAGCCAGAGTTGGTGCAGTGGGCTGTGACTATTGAGCCATCATCGAGTTTGATATCGGCAAGGAAACGCTTGTAGCGTTTTATTAAGTAACCGTGAACTAAGGGATTTTTGAATAGCATAAAGTGATGTGCTAAAAGAAAGATTCATCAAAATTAACAAGGTAAACCTTGTTGGTTGCTCGGGTTATTGCCGTGTAAAGCCAGCGGAGATATTCCCGTGTTAGCATCTCGGGCTTAAAAAAGCCTTGGTCTATGAAAATATTTGGCCACTGGCCACCTTGCGCCTTGTGGCAAGTAACGGCATAGGCAAATTTAACCTGCATTGCATTGAAGAAGGGGTCCTCCTTAATCTTAGTTAATCTTGCTTTATGGGTTTTGATATGTGAGTAGTCCGCTGCTATTTGCTGATATAGATTTTTCATGTGCTCCGAACCCAACGAAGGTCTGTCCATCATTAATGAATCCAGAATAATTCTCACATCAATTAGTTGTTGGTTATCGTCTAGAAGCCTTATGGTTACATCGGCAAATCTAAAACCGTACATTTCGTATCTTTTCCCAATTCTGGTTATTTCAACTATATCGCCATTGGCAATAAAACTAATATCGGTGATATCCTCAACCCAAAAATAACTGTTACGGGCAACCATCAAGTAATCTCCAACCGAGAGTTCTTCCTCGTGAAAAAGAATTCGTGAGCGAATACCATTATTATACCTATTAGCCCTTTTGTTGGAGTAGCACACTACAACATTTCCTTCGCGTCCGTTTTTGTTATATTCTTCGGATAGATATTCGAGCAATTCTCCTCCAGTAATTCTTTCAATATCATCGAAACCTTCAACAGTAAATTTAGGGGTTTCAATTATCCCTGAGTCCAGAATTGTTCTTATTAATGTTGCATTATGAAGTATACCCGAATCGGATTGTTGACGAACCACTTCATTCAAGAAAAATTCCTTTACATCTAGGTTAAAATTGGCTAGTTCCGAGTAGTTAAGCGCTGGGCTAATGTCCAGTCCAATAGGAGGTAATTGTGCTGTATCGCCTACCAGTATTAAACGACAATTATTTCCTTGTCGAACAAACTCAATTAAATCAGATAATAGTTTTCCTGAACCAAAAGCGCTATCCTCAAAGGAAAAGTCCGATAGCATGGAGGCTTCATCAACAATAAAAATTGCATCGGTTAACTTGTTGTAGTTTAAGACGAACTTTCCCATACCTTCCTTCATGCTTTTTTGTCTGTATATGCACTTATGGATTGTATGGGCTTTTGCACCAGAATACTCAGTAAGCACTTTGGCTGCACGTCCTGTTGGAGCAAGTAGTTCGAATTTAACTTTTAGTTTTTCTAAAGTTTTAACATAACCAGCAATAATTGATGTTTTTCCAGTACCGGCATAGCCTTTTAGTAGAATACAACTGTCTGGTTTAGGGTTTACAGCAAAGTTTGCCAAACCATCTATAGCAACCATTTGCCCCAGAGTAGGATTAAAGTTTAAATGTGAGAGTATCTCGCTTTGAATCTTATTTTTAAGCATTGGGGCAAATAAAATTTTACTTTGAGCTTCGAATTTAATTATATGTTATTAAATTTGCAGGCAAACTTAAACCAATTATTGCAAAATGAAAACAGTTTATCAAATCGTTCTAGCGATACTAATTGTAGTTATAGCTTACTTTGTATATGAGAGCATAATGGCTCCTATTCGCTTTGAAAAGGAAAAAAACAAACGTTACGATGTAACTATTCAACGTCTAAAAGATGTTAGAACTGCTCAGGTGGCATACCGTTCACGTTATAGCAAATACACTGGTAGTTTTGATACATTGATTACTTTCCTTAAAGAAGGACAATTCAAGGTGGTAAAGCAAATTGGGTCTGAGGATGATTCTTTAGCTGTAGCTCAAGGTAAAATCTCCCGTGATACTATTTTAGTGAATGTAAGGGACAGCTTATTCAAAAACTATGTTGTTGATTCATTACGCTTTATACCTTTCTCTGGCGGAGCACAGTTTGAACTTGCCGCAGGAGAACTTGAAACAGGTTCTAAAGTTAAGGTTAAAGTTTTTGAGTGTAAAGCACACAACGATATTATTCTTAAAGGGCTAGACCGTCAAGAGATAATTAACATAAACGATTTGGCTAAAAAACTTGAAAAATACGCTGGTTTAAAGGTTGGTTCAATGACCGAGGCTACAAATAATGCAGGTAACTGGGAGTAAACATACTCTATGGAAGTGCTAGAACTTATAGACGAAACTTTCGATAAAGATAGAACCGAAACTTATGAATTATCCATTCAGGTTAGCCTGAATGGATTTTCGTTTTCGGTTAAGGATACCATTCGTAATACTTTTATAGTGTTGATTTCTAGGTCTTTTTCAGGTGGAGTAATAACACACGATAACTGGTATCCTGTAATTGAAGGAATCGTTAAGGAATTCCCCTTTTTAAATCAAAAGTTCAAAAAAGTATTTTTTTGCTATACATTATCTCCATTCACAATAGTACCCAAGGATTTTTTCGATATTCAACGTATTAAGGATTTGTTTGAGCTTACTCATTCCTTACCAGAACATTTTGAGTTACGATACACATCAATTAGCAATGGCGAGAGCTTTGTGGTATTGTTTGCCATGCCTTATACCTTGAGTTCTGCGTGGTTAAAAATTCAACCGAATACAATTTTCTTAACTCAGTCCACATCATTATTTGTTGGTTTTGGCAAGAGCAAGTATGAGAATTATGTACAAGTATATTTTGAAGAAGCACGAATGACCATTGTGTATCATAAAAATGAAAAACTCATTGCGGCCAATGCTTTTACTTACATGCACACAAATGATGCACTTTACTACATTTTAAGTTTTTGTAATTCTATCACTGATAATTTCGCATCAATTCAGTTAAGTATAGTAGGCGAGTCATTTAATAATAATGAACTTGTAAAGGGGCTAAACAAATCGTTCAGTAATGTTTCGATTGACCCAATTTTTAATTCTGTGCATTTCAGCTATCGCCTGTTAAGACAGCGAAACAAACACTACGCTTTGTTTAATAGTTTTGCAGTATGCGAATAATTGGAGGAACTTTCCGAGGAAGAATGTTTAACCCTCCCAAAAACTTTCACGCTAGGCCTACCACCGATTTTGCCAAGGAAAGTTTATTCAACATCATCAACAATAACTACGATTTTGAAGAGTTAAAAGTACTCGACCTTTTCTCAGGGACAGGTAGTATTAGTTTTGAGTTTATATCGCGTGGTGTAATATCCGTTGACTCTATTGAGCGCGATTTTGTGCATAATAAATTCATAAAGGAGACGGCTCAAAAGTTAAATATATCAAATCTGAATGCCATTAAAGCGGAAGCATTCGGTTTTATCAGTAGAAGTTATGCAAAGTATAACATCATTTTTGCTGACCCTCCTTACGATTTAAAGGGTATCGACCAAATACCCGATATCATATTTAGCCGAGATTTATTGGAGGAAGGTGGATGTTTTGTTCTAGAGCATTCCGCTAACTATAAGTTTGATAATCATCCTTTTTTCTCGGAGCATCGCTATTATGGCAGTGTAAACTTTACTTTTTTTAAGAAATAATTACGCTGACCCCTTGCATAATTTGTAAAACTATTATACTTTTGCAACGCTTTAAAGGGATTTAAACGTTCTGTAAAGTAATGGTCTGGTAGTTCAGTTGGTTAGAATGCCGCCCTGTCACGGCGGAGGTCGCGAGTTCGAGTCTCGTCCAGACCGCAAAACTTCAGAAGTGAAGTTTTACGTTAAAAAGTATTTGGTTCGGTAGTTCAGTTGGTTAGAATGCCGCCCTGTCACGGCGGAGGTCGCGGGTTCGAGTCCCGTCCGGACCGCTTTAAATGTTAGAAGCCCTTGATTTTCAAGGGCTTTTTTGTTTTTGTATTGCATTTGTGTTGCAATTTCTCTTTTTTTACCCCTCTTTATAATAGTTTTCTTTTTAAAGAAACCCTTCCTATATTTACTTTAAAAATAAGTAAATATGAATCAAGTTAAGAATTTCGCAAAAACAATCTATGAAGGTATAAAAGACGAATGCTATCTAGCATTACATTTAGAGTATAGATTGTTGCAGAATAAATACAATGAGTATAGATGGTATGTAAGAAAAGGAAAAAAAACCTTTGATATCTATATTCACGAATCAATTACTGATTTACAGTTTTACGAGTATAGCTTAGATGAAAGTACTCACTCTAAAAGAAGAAAGGAAAAAGTTCATGGAAAAATCAGTTCTATCTTTTTGTTAAGGAATGACTTAGTTCGAAAATATTTTGAAGAGCCAGTTTTCAACTTTGAATCTGCAATGAAACTTTTAAGTGAATATGATTCAACGACGATTTTTTATTCAGCGAAACAATCCTCTGAAACCATAAACGAGCCAATAATAGTAGAAGAATTGTTATCACACGAGAATCGAAAAAAGAAAGTTATTGACTTAAGCATAATGGAAGCTAAACGTTATTACAAATTTAAGAATAAGTCAATACATATGGGTACTAGGATAGGTGGTTACTTATTCATTAGTGAATACCTTAAAGATAGTGAAATAGAATCAAGAAGGCAGATTTGGGAAAGATTGACAGGTTTCCATTTTGGCGATGAAGTATACTTATCGTCTCCATGGACAGTTAAGTCTAGTCCTACGACGACAATTAGACATCTTAATGAATTATTAAATTTCTTTAAGGAGCTTAGAGAAAATAATACTATTGGTGATATGGTTGATGATATAATTGAACATATTCAAAGAGATATTAAAAAGCTGCAAAAGAAGTAGTTGCAATTTTAGCAATTTTTGCTATTAATTACTTAATTTACTTTTTGTTAAAATTCTGATATAAAGTTACTTATGTTTGCGTAAACGCAGGTAAATCTATTAGTAAATTCTTTTCCTGCTTTAGTAATTACTTGAAAAATACGCAAACCTATGGCAAACTATCTATTACAGGTACAAGACGAGGAAAGCTTCTTTCTTAAGGTAAGAAAGATAGTTAAGGAGGAGTTAACTAACTCTAAAGTTGTTCCCTTTGAAAAAGAGACTGAGATACCTTACATAAAGGTTTCAGAAGTCATTAGAATCCTAAAAGTAACTCGACCTACAATAAATGATTGGGTTGATAAAGGTTACTTCAAAAAGTATAAGGTAAACTCTCGAACCTTTTTTAATAGAAATGAGATTCTAGAGTTTCTCTCGAAGCAGGGTAAATAATACTTTAAAGCTATGCATAGAGAGG
Organism: uncultured Rikenellaceae bacterium; assembly: GCA_964616315.1. Taxonomy (GTDB): domain Bacteria; phylum Bacteroidota; class Bacteroidia; order Bacteroidales; family Tenuifilaceae; genus SB25. The sequence continues at coordinate 7,380 of CAZTVB010000020.1, read as the reverse complement.
AACTACCTTATATTAGAGTAGGGAATAGTTTTTACAAAATGGTTAAGATTCCCTTAATTTCAGGAGATTACCTTGACTCAATTATTCGCTGGAATTCTGAGTTTATTAAGCAGGACTTAGGGAAAGATGCGCTATCGAGCATAGAAAAATTCGATGGATTTTGTGTTGTGCCCGACCATTTAAATTTCAAGCAAGTCATTGGTAATTTTTACAACAAATACCTACCCTTCGGACATCAACCCAAGCAGGGCAATTGGCCTCATATAGAGTGTTTTTTAAAACACATTTTTCAGGAGCAATATGAGTTGGGGCTCGATTACATAAAACTTCTAATTGAAAAACCGATTCAAAAACTCCCTGTTATTTGTGTAGTATCTAAGGAACGAAACACAGGAAAAACAACTCTGCTACTATTTTTCAAGATTCTCTTTGGAGGAAATATGACAATCAACACGAATGAGGACTTCAAAAGCTCTTTTAATTCAGAGTGGATTGCAAAACTTCTAATTGGAGTAGATGAAACTTTCCTTGATAGAAAGGAAGATTCAGAACGGTTGAAAAATTTGAGTACTGCCAAAATCTATAAGGCAGAAGCCAAAGGACAGGATAGGGTAGAGGTTGAATTTTTCGGGAAATTCATTCTATGCTCAAACAATGAGGATAGTTTCTTAATAATTGAACCAGGAGAAACACGTTACTGGGTTATTCGAGTAAACCCTTTTAAAAAGGAGATTGATAATTTACTGGAGAAGATGAAGGTTGAAGTTCCTCATTTTTTACATTTCATTATTAATAGGCCTTTGGTCTCAGAGAATACTTCTAGAATGTGGTTTGATCCAAAGTTGCTCGAAACTCCAGCACTTAAAAAGGTGATAAGAAGAAGTCGAAGCAAATTGGAATTCGAGATATTGAATATCATTCAATTCATTATGGAGGAAAAGGAGGTCAATGAAATTCAATTCTGTGTTAATGATGTTCAGAACTGGCTCGATAAAAGAGGCTTTAAAGCCATTGATACAATTCAAATAAAAAGGATACTTCAGAATGAATGGAAACTTGATCCAACTCCAAACACATTCTCCTATGTGCGATATAAGATTAATTACGATGGTTGTGTATTAGAGGAGTCTGCAAAAGGAAGGTACTATAAGATTGATAAAAATTTAGTCATCAATTTTAATGATTAGATGAATAGATTTATAAGTAATAGAGAATGAGAAATATATAGTTCATCAATTTTTCATCAACTCTTCATCAAAAACAAAATTGATGAGATGAATATATGATGAAGGATTGATGATGAGTTAAGAATTTGGATATGAGAATATTGTAATGCTTTTTCATCAATTCATCAAAAAAATAAACTAGATGCTGGCCAAAAGAAAAATAAGTTGCAAAGAGATTAAGGAAATTGATTTACTCGATTTTCTTATGAAACTAGGCTTCGCACCATGCAAAATTAATGATAAGGAGGCTTGGTTTTATTCCCCTTTAAAGCCAAAAGAAAACGTTGCGTCCTTTCGAATTAACAGACCGAGGCAGTTGTGGTACGATTATAGTTTGGGAGAAGGTGGTGATATTATCCTGCTCGGTTGTAGAATCTATAATTGCTCAATTAATGAGTTGCTTAACAAGTTCCAAAATCACGATTTTTCTTTTCGCCAGCCTATTAATATAACTGAAGTACCTAATAAGATTATAGTAAGATCAATAGGAGATATTACTAAAGCAGACCTGGTACAATATGTTATTGAAAGGGGATTGGACATTGGTGTAGTTAAAAACCACTGTAAGCAGATAAACTACTCTGTAGGTAGTTTGAATTTTAACTCAATAGGATTTCAGAATATTAAAGGCGGTTGGGAACTAAGAAGTAGAACGTTCAAAGGGGCAACATCTAAGGAAATAAGCATTTCTTCACATGGCAATAGTTCATTATGTGTGTTTGAGGGATTCTTTGATACTCTCTCGTTTATCCAATTGAATAAGAGTTTTTGTTCTGATTACGATTTGCTTACATTAAACTCTCTAGCGTTACTTAATAATGCAATTAGTCTTTTGAATAGATACAGGGAAATCAATCTTTACCTAGATAATGATGAGGCAGGTAAGGGTGCGACTCTAAAGTTATTAGGATTAAATATGGGGTTAACAGTAGACCATTCCAGCGAGTATTCCAACTACAAGGATTTGAATGAATTTTTTGCAAGGGGGAGTGGAAGGGTATCGGCGAGATAGTGGCTTTGTAAGCCTTTCTCGATTTTCTCGCTTCGCTTGAAAATGGATTTGCTCACTTCGTTCGCAAATTAAGAACTAAGAAAATGGCAGTAGTCAAAAGAACAAAAATATTCAGAGTAAGGCTTTCGTTTGCCGAAAATGCCTTAATAAAGCGAAAGGCAAAAGATGCAGGTAGAACTCAATCAAGGTTTGTAAGGGAAGCTGCTTTAGGGGTAGAGATAAAGCCTAAGCATTTTTCAGAGGAAGAAAAGGCACTTTATAAAACGTTAGTAGGGTTGGCCAATAACATGAACCAAATTGCAAAGCGATATAATGTTGGTGATAGAATGTATCTGGAACTAGATAAAGTTTTAGTGGAAATTAAAATTTTAGTTCAAAGATTAATTAGCAATGGTAGGTAAAACTAGAACAGGTTCAGGATTTAAGAGGGTTGTATACTACAATTTCGAGAAGGAGAAAAACTCTGAAATTCTTTTTTCTAACGGTCTCGTTAGTAGCGAACCGCAAGGTCTTATTCAGGAGTTTGAGGCTATTCGTAGCGAAAACCCTAACATTTCGAAACCGGCATGGCACTCCTCACTTTCTTTTGCAAAGGAGGACAATATTACAAACGATAAGATGGCTGAAATAGCCCAACGATTTATGGAAAAAGCGGGCTTTACTAAAGATAATAACCAATTTTTTGTTGTTAAACACAACGATGCAGGACATACTCATTGCCATATAGTTGCCAATAGAGTTGGATTTGATGGAAAGGCTGTTAGCGATTCCTTCTTTAAATCAAAATCGGTTCAATGGGCTAAGGAGTTAGAAAAAGAGTATGGACTTACTTCTGTTCAGGAAAAGGCAAAAGTCAAAAAGGTTGAAAAAACAAAAGAGTTTATACCTGATAAAGAATTCTTAAAGGAAACTATCGCTAAAACTTTAGAGAGCAAAGGCATTACTTCTCTGGAAGAACTATCACTAAAACTGCGGGAGAAAGGTGTTGACATGGAAATACTCAAACACTCCAAAACAGGTAAGGAATATGGAGTAAACTTTAAGGTTGGTGGCAATGCCTATAAGGGCTCTGACTTAGGGAAAAAGTTTGCTTACAAAGCACTCTGTAGCAATTTAAGTCCTGCGTTAAGAATAGCAACAAAACTTATAGTAAAGGGAATTAGTCACGGAATATAAAAAATAAACTTATGACAAACGAAGAACAACTATTAGCTGCAATGGAGGAAGTCTCCAATCAACTAAACGAAATCAAGAAAGCGATTAACCGTCCTGCAAATAACTCAAATATCGATTTGTCTCCTATTGGCGAGAGGCTTGATAGTATGAAGGAAAACTTGCAGAAACTTAACTATGCCAGTATTTCTAAAGATTCAGAATATAAGAGCATAAGCGATTCTTTACGAAATCTAAGAGATATTCTTAGTAAAAAGCAATCAGAAGTTGTGCATAGGTTTATTGAGATTAAGAAACCACAAAAGTGGATTATTGCTGTGGTCCTTTACTTTTTGGTAAGTACTTCAATATGTTTCTTTGTAATATACCGAAATGTAAAGTTGAAAGAAACAATAAATATTTTACAACCTAATGATTTTAAGTATCGATACCTAAAGTTGAGCAGTTTTGATATTGAATACTTGAGGAAGCGAATTGAGAATACAACCGATTTAGTTTATAGCATTGATGATTACTACTCTAGTAACAAGAAAGACCTTGAGGCCTTTGTGGTTAAACGTGAAGAGGAAATCCGCAGAATGAACGAAGCTAATGCTATTGCTCGGCAAAAGGAACTTGAGGCTAAAAAAGCGAAAGAAGAACTACAAAAACTAAAAGATAAATACAATAAGAATTAGTCGAAGCAGTCAGATTTGATTGTGTGAAGAAATTTTAGTTAAATTTAAGTTTCATTTAAGAAGAGCTCAAGAATTTTTTTGGTCAAAAAATTTACTTATAAGTTAATTTTTATATATTTGCCAACCGATTTTAACAATGAATTTAACCCTAGTAAAACTTGAGAGGTATAGCGGAGATAAGGCTTCTATATATACATTGTATGATAATGTAGAAGAAAAAACTTTGTTTGAAACTTTCATAGAAGAAAATAAAAGTTTATTTTTAAGTGAACTAAAAGACATCAGTAATCGTTTAATAGCTATAGGGAACAAAACAGGAGCAAGGGAAGGATTTTTTAAAATAAATGAAGGCAACCCAGGCGACGGTGTTTGTGCTTTATACGATAACCCCGATAGCAATTTAAGGCTATACTGTATAAGATATGGAACAGCATTGGTAGTATTGGGAGGTGGAGGCAATAAGCCAAAAAACATAAGGGCTTTACAGGAAAACCCAAAGCTAATGAAGGAAAACTACATTTTACGAGAAGTTTCAAAAACAATAACAGAACGACTTAAAAATAAGGATATTTGGTTTGTCAATAATTATAAAGACATAGAAGGCGAACTAGATTTTAATACAGATGAAAATGAGTAAAGCAAAATTATACACAAGTAATCTTATAGATGAACTTTTTCAGGAAACTTCACCCGAGGAACTTGAAAAAACAGAGAAAAGGATGCTTTTGGCAGCCCATATTGAAGATGCTATGAAGCGTAAAGGCTGGAAAGCAAAAGATTTGGCTAAAGCAATGGGTAAATCTCCTTCAGAAATTTCAAAGTGGTTAAGTGGAACGCATAACTTTACTTCCGACACTCTTTTTGACCTTGAAAAAGTTTTGGACACATGCATTTTCAGTAGGGAAAAAAGCGAGGACACAGTTATTATAAACAATTGGACATTCTCCATTTCATCCAGTGCTACAGATAGCTCATACGAGGACAGTTATTACAATAACTACAAGGAAATCTTTAAAACAAGATTTACTCAAAGCACAAAAGCAATAAACTAATTATGGCAAAGAAGCAGGAATCGGCTAAATTGAGTGTGGAATTTTCCTTAAAGGGAATTGACCTTGTGGATTTCGCATTAACCCGACCCAACACTCCCACTGTTGAGACTAATGCTATAACCTTCGACATAGGTATACAGCATAGAGTAAATAAAGAAAACAAAATGGTGTTGGCTATAATTCATGTTGACATATACAGCAAGGAAAAAGATTTTAAGTTTGGCTCAATAACAGTAAACTTTGCTTTTGAGGTAAAAGATTTGGAGCGTTTTATCTCTAAGGATAAAGACCTATTTGACTTTCCTGAGCCATTTATAACAAACATAAACAGTATTGCGATTTCAACTACAAGAGGTATTTTATTCTCCCAAATGAAAGGAACATTTTTACATCATTCTTTTTTACCAATTTTAGACCCTCAGGCTTTTCATACAGAAAAATAAACTATTCAACTGAAACTGATTGCATTCGCATTAAGACCTGTATGGTTTGATGCATTGGTATAAATTATTGTAAGTATTTTGCTCGTTATATATTTCGTAACTTGTTTAAGTTTTGATTACTACCGTAAAAAAAAGTAAAAATGAGATGTACAAGTACTCATACGTCTGGTTGTAGTGGAAAGGTGATAAGTACACAAAGGACTATCTAAATAGTGTGCTTAAAGAGTTTAGCAATGATCGTATATATACTGAACGTAAAAAGGAGCTAAATCAAAATTATAACTTAAAGTGAATGATCATGAAAAGGTACGATCACGATTTCAGAAAAAGAGCCATTATGCTAATGGGGGCGGCTTTGTATATTGACGAACCCATCTTGGTACAAAGAGTAATCGATCTTGCTTTTGAGGTCAATGACAAAAAGGTAAGCATCGAAGAATTAGAAGAAATAGAGGACTATGCTTGTGATAAAATTGCTAAGAAGATTGATTTGAATGAGCTAAAGGACAAAGCATTTGGAGGTAATTTTAATTAGCGCTATGATCGAGAGTGCCTTGCTAAACAATTAGATTTTTTTAGTTGTGAAAACGTAACTTATTGCTTTTAGGGTTATTCCCTCGATTTATGAATCTCGTATTTTCAACGAAAAGAGATCGTTAGCTCAAATTTTAAGGTTATTTTTATACTTATGTTAAGAAGATAACTATATTTGCATCAACATGCTTACCCCGCTTCCCATAAGAACAGCGCGCTCAGGGTGAGCTTTTTATTTATACCCCCATTAGTAAAATACGCACGAGCGGGTTTGTATCATTTTAGAGGCTTTACAAGCCATCGAAAAATTAAAAAAACTTAGAATTTTATTATACCTCAAGAGAATTTTTCTTAAATTCGTTATACACTAAAAATGTTGATAATGAAAAATTTAACTGTACTTGTTTTACTTACCATTATGTTCCGTTTTGGCTGTTTTGCTCAAGGTGGCGAAGTACTTGATTTTTTTACTTTGACAGATATGTATTGTGTTAACGAAGAATATAAAATGAATGAGAGTATAAAAGGTCTCTTGCCAGGAAAGGCTATAATTATGTGGGTTTCAACTGATACACTAAATATGTTTTCGGTGTTTATTCCCGATTCTGTTGATTCTAGAAAGGACAAAGTGTATGCCCTTGGCAAATTTGAATTAATTGATTGTGATATTACTAAGAAAGAAATTATTTATGAAGAGGATACTCCTAAAATATGCGCAAAAGGAAATTTATCCTCAACTTTATTTAAGGGGAGTACCTCACGTTACTTTGTTATTGAAAAACTTAATAGGAAAAACCCCAAAGACCCATACCAGTATTTATGTTTCACTATTTACTATAAGCCTGTTAATGGTGTATGGTATATGCTTCAGATGTTTGGTAAAACATTAGAGTTAAAACATAAATTCTAGAAGACCAATTGCTCTAAGTTTCTTTACGCTATACTTCTAGGTTTAGTTTGGTAATAACATTTGTTTCTGTATAAGAGCGATTAAATCATCAAATAGATTTTTAATATCACTCATTGGTTCTTCGGGTTTTATTTTCAGATTTGTAAACATATCATATTCAACTTCATCTATTTCACCAACTTTCTCTTTTTTCTCTCTTCTCTCAAACTGCTCTACAATCCCTATTGCGCTAGATAATTTATCCGATAATCTCTTAATGGCCGTTGTAAATTGCCCTTCCATATCCTTGGAGTATAAAAATGAATTCCTGGAATAATAACTATCTACCTGTAGTTTAAAAGCCTTAAGTGAAG
>CAZTVB010000019.1:0-15293 GCA_964616315.1 uncultured Rikenellaceae bacterium | reverse complement strand
ACAAAGAACTATAAACGTTGATATTCGTTATGTACTTTTCATCATTGACAAGTATGCTGGTGCAACTCGTTTAATTGATGAGATGAAAATTGTGGAATAGCAATTATCATTAAAAACATAGAAAGGAGAGCAAATGCTCTCCTTTCTATGTTTACTCAAAAGGCGCTTTTGTCAACACCAATTACACTTTAGTCAAATTTGTGTTTAATTTGTTAAAATTACTCAGGGGTTTATGCGTTCGAACTCTTTTTTTTTGTAATTTTTGCTTTAATTCCAATTTGATTTTTTAATTTGGTACCAAAATACGAATTGTACCCCGTGGAAAAAAAGGAAGTATTAATTAGCCATTACGGACCGCTCTCCTACGAAGAGATTGGTTATTTGCTGAATAAAATGACAGCAATCCTTGACCGCTATGCATTCGGGATAACTGTCAAAAAGAAGGTTTATGCAGCAATGGTAGAGAGTTTGGAGAATATTTATAAACATCAAGATTCAATAGAGGGGAACACTAACTTTCTACCCAAATTTAATCTTCAACTCGACGATAAGTATATCTGTCTATCCGTATCAAACTCCGTTTTAAAAAGTAAGTTGCCTGCGCTGAAAGGCAGACTTGACAAGGTAAACTTGTTGGATAAAAGCGGACTAAAGGAATACTATAAAGAGATAATACTTAGCGGAAATGTATCACAAAAGGGTGGAGCAGGGCTAGGCATTGTTAATATTGCCAAAGTTACCGAAAATAAATTGGATTACTCCTTTGATGAAATAGATGCAGAGCACACCTATTTCACACTAAGAATTAAAGTTTTGCAGAATACCACACAACTGTAAGGTTATGGAATCATTATATATTGAACCCAGCGAATTTACACCTAGAGTTTTCTTTGATCCAGTTAACTCTGTATTCGAGATTTCGGGATTCTCCAGACCTGAGAATGTTGTAGGCTTTTATAAGCCAATACTAAAATGGCTAGAGGATTATAACGATTTAGTTTTAAGCCAGAATACAGAATTCAACAAAAGCAACCTGGTTATAAACCTTAAAATGACATACTTCAACTCTGCCTCGTCTAAGTTTTTGTTGGACATACTGCTTGAGTTTATGAAATTTCACTCAAAAGGAAATAGTATTGAAATTAACTGGTTCTACGACGAGGACGATGATGAAATTTTAGAATCGGGTGAGGAAATTGCCGATATGATAAACTACTCGTTCAACTTTATTCCTATTTCGCCCAATTCGTAAGCAAAGGTTTTAAAATCAATAGATTCTATGAATCCACTAAAAATTGAACAAACCAACGTTTCACCATTCATAAACTTAAACCCAAGTTTAGGAATATATCTTTTAGCCGGGTACTCGCGCCCCGAAAACGTGAGAGACTTTTATTTTCCGATCATCGATTGGTTGGAATCCTTTAAAAAAGAACAACTTGCAATAAAAGATACAGGAAAAGCCTTAAGCCCTATTAATTTTGACTTTAAATTTATCTATTTTAACTCTTCATCGGCAAAATTCCTTTACGACATAGTAATTCTCCTCAATGAAATGCAAAAAGCGGGATTGCCTATAAATATTAATTGGCATTTCGACAAGGATGACGACGAACTGCGCGAAGCCGGCGAGGAACTATCTGATATGGCCCAAGTACCTTTTAAGTTTATTGAAATTAATTCTTGATTAATTCATTAAATACTTGATATTTTGATGGAAGCAGTTAAATTTGCTTCCATTCTTTATTTGAGAAAATATGTCAAAAATTCTTGAGATCAAAGCAACCATAATAGGTTCAAAACCAAACATCTACAGAACAATTCGTTTGAATGGTGATACTAATCTTCAGATTGTTCACGAAATTATGCAAGCCGTTTTTAACTGGGGAAACGTACACATGCATTATTTTAGAGGTAATGTAGGGGAAATTATTAAGAATGAGGAGCAAACCATACTAGCCAATACGCTTACAGCAAACACCCCTATTGTGTATGTGTATGACTACGGCGATGCTTGGACTATTAACTTGGAGCTAATTGGTACAATTGAAGGCAAAGAGCGTATTAGGCCTATTTGCACTGATGGTAAGCGCCAATCGCCTCCTGAAGACTGTGGAGGTATTATTGGATACGATGATGCTTTGGACTTATTAGCCCATCACAATAGCAATGCTCTGCGTAAATATCCACTAATTGCAGAATGGTACGGAGAGGATTACGATCCAGAATTCTTTGATATAAACTCTGCGAACTCTCGTTTAGCCAATATTGTTCTAAGATAATATTATCATGGAGTTTGATGGTTACCGAGGCGACCCTTTGATCTATAAAACTCTAGAGGAACTCAACATTAACTTTGAGTACCATGAACATCCTCCTGCTCATACTGTTGAGGAGGCCTCTAAGTATTGGGCAGGAATAGACTCTACCCACTGTAAAAATCTTTTTTTCAGAAATCACAAAGGCAACAAACACTACCTAGTAATTCTTGAGTATACCCAACAGCTAAATATTCACGAACTCGAAAAGCTGCTTAAACAAGGGAAACTATCTTTTGCCTCACCTGAAAGGATGATGAAATATTTGGGTTTAACACCAGGCTCAGTATCACCTTTTGGATTAATTCACGACTTATCGAGACATGTTCACCTATTTATTGATAGCAAGTTAAAAACAGCTCATCACCTCAGCTTTCACCCAAACCTTAATACGGCATCACTTATAGTCCCTAAAGAGGATTTCTTTAGGTATCTAGACTGGCGAGGGAATACATACGAGTTTATTAACATTTAACTTCCTGTTAGCCTTTATTCTGCATTTATAATTCCACATTAACTATTGGCAAATAAAAAATCTCCCCCAGCAACGAGGCCAAGGGAGATTGAGGGTTATAGTTGTAGTTAGGAATTATCCACACTTAGAGTGACCACAGTTTTTGCAGTGTAAACATCCCTCTTGGTAAACTAATGACTCAGAACCGCACTCAGTACACTTCTTACCAGTTTTAGCCTTAGTGCCATCTGGAATATATTTGCGCAAAGCACGCTCAACACCAGCCTTCCAAGTATTAATTGTTTCGCTATCCAAACGTAAAGAAGATACTAGGTTCACAACATCTGGAATTGGCATTCCGTTACGTAGCACTCCAGAGATTAATTTTGCATAGTTCCAGAACTCCTTGTTGAACATATGCGATAACCCACCAATTGTGTTGGTATAGCCATACTTATCAACATACTGGAAATCGTAACGGCTTCCATTCTCATCCTTAATCTTGATAATCTTTCCTCTGGTTACCGCCTTTGGAATTGGAAGAACATCATCTTCTGTTAATCCGGTAAACACCTCGTACGGACGATCCTCAAATAGACCAACAAACGCCACCCAATCCTCATGGTTATTCTTAAAACGAATTACATCGCATTCTAAAACTTGTGGGCGTTTATTGGGAAAATTTCCTTCTCCGGCCTCTGGTTTTTCCTTTTTATTTGAGATAAGAACACCCTCGCGTGAACCTTCGCGGTAAACAGTACATCCTTTACATCCACTTTCCCATGCTGTTTGATAAACCTTAGCAACAACATCCTCAGTAACATTCTCTGGAAGGTTTACGGTTACACTAATTGAGTGGTCAACCCATTTCTGAATCATACCCTGCATACGAACCTTGCTAACCCAGTCAACATCGTTGGAGGTTGCTCCGTAGTATGGCGATTTCTTTACAAGTTCCTGAACTTGCTCATCGCTGTAGGTCATTACTTCTTCAGGATTGTAGCCATTAACCTCTAACCAAACAAGGAATTTGTGATGGAAAACGTTGAACTCTTCCCAAGAATCGCCAACCTTATCGGTAAATGATACCTTAACGTTCTTATCGTTGGGGTTAACCTTACGACGACGCTTGTAGTATGGCATAAACACAGGCTCAATACCCGATGTGGTTTGGGTCATTAAGCTGGTTGTTCCTGTTGGAGCAATGGTTAGTAAAGCAATATTACGGCGACCATACTTAACCATATCGTTATAAAGTTCAGGATCCTCGTCCTTAATTCTGCCGATAAAAGGATTGCTCTTCTCGCGCTGAGCATTGTAAATTGGAAATGCTCCACGATCCTTTGCTAAGTTTACCGATGAGCGGTAAGCCTCTACAGCAAGCGTTCTGTGTGTTTCCACCGCAAAATCGGTAGCATTCTCCGAACCATACACTAGGTTTAAAGCGGCAAGCATATCGCCCTCGGCAGTTATACCAATTCCGGTACGACGACCCTCAATGGTTTTTCTGCGGATTTTTTGCCATAGGTTACGCTCAACGGCTTTTACCTCCTCATCCTCAGGGTCGCTCGAGATCTTATCCTGAATAGCATCTATTTTCTCCAACTCTAGGTCGATAATATCGTCCATAATGCGCTGAGCAGCGTGGGCGTGCTTCTTGAAAAGCTCAAAGTTGAACTTTGCCTGTGGGGTGAAAGGATTCTCCACATAGCTGTATAGGTTCAATGCTATTAAACGGCAGCTATCGTATGGGCAAAGAGGAATCTCGCCGCAAGGATTTGTCGAAACGGTTTTGTAACCCAAATCGGCATAGCAATCGGGAACTGACTCACGGATAATGGTATCCCAGAAAAGCACACCGGGCTCAGCTGATTTCCAAGCGTTATGGATAATCTTGTTCCAAATATCCTTAGCATTAACCTCCTGACGGTAGCGCGGGTTAGTTGAATCGATAGGGTACTGCTGAACATATGGACTCTCGTTAATTGCAGCGCGCATAAACTCATCGTCGAGCTTTACCGATACGTTAGCACCGGTAATTTTGCCAGCCTCCATTTTTGCATCGATAAACTTCTCGGAATCGGGGTGCTTAATTGAAATGCTAAGCATTAGCGCACCACGGCGACCATCCTGAGCAACCTCGCGGGTTGAGTTTGAGTAACGCTCCATAAATGGAACAACTCCAGTAGATGTTAGTGCACTGTTAAGCACTGGACTTCCCTTTGGACGAATGTGCGATAGGTCGTGACCAACACCACCACGGCGTTTCATAAGCTGAACCTGCTCCTCATCAACCTTAAGGATTCCACCATAAGAGTCGGCATTACCCGAAGTGCCAATCACAAAGCAGTTCGATAGCGATGCAATTTGATACTTATTGCCAATACCTGTCATTGGCCCACCCTGTGGAACAATATATTTAAAATCGCGAAGCAACTCGTAAATCTCATCCTCGCTCATGGGGTTAGGGTACTTTTTCTCGATACGAGCAAGTTCCTTGGCAATACGGCGGTGCATATCGTCTGGATCCAACTCGAAAATTGTACCAAACGAATCCTTTATTGCATACTTGCTAACCCACACCTTAGCGGCCATCTCATCGCCTTTGAAGTACTTTACGCTGGCCTCATACGCTTCGTCGAAGGTGTATGTCTTCACTTTTTGTTTTACCTGCTGTTCCATCAGGGTGTTATTTTTGTCCATTGATATATTTTGTTTTTATTTTTTATCGCAAAAAAATCCATTCCAACAGTACGCTGATACTGAGGACATTTTGTAAATTTTTTATTTAGAAAATGTAATTACGAATTTATTAAACTCAATCCACCTAAACCAAGCTAAACTGTTTGTAAATATTAACAATGATTTTATTGTTATTAACAGGCTTTATTTCTGGATTACAGCGCATTACAAAAGGGTTTTGGTTTACAGGGGTTTAACCCAAACCACCAAATTACATGGGAGGTTAAGGCAAGTTTTATGCGCAAAAGCTTTATTACAAACGAACAGGTAATTTGTTAAAAAAAGAAAGCCGCATTGCTGCGGCCTTCTCTTCAAAATATAGTTTACTATTCTTCTTTTTCGTAAACATAAACATCTTTAACTTCCCAAGTACCAGCAACCGTAGTTGTACTAACATACTTGAAAGCAATGCGAACATTTGACAGCCCTTTATATGCACCCAGTTTTATTGGTGTTGTTGTAACAAATGTCCAATTGTTCCCTGCAGAATAATCCGCATCTGAAAGACTAAGTTCAGTCCACTCGGCAGGATTAATTGAGGATCCATCGCTGGTTGTTGAAACATAAACCTTAACATATTGTTTCATTGTGGCTTTATCTGTAAAATAGTTGCCAACATGAGTAAATGTTAAAAATACAGAATCACCTCTTTCAGATAGATTCATAGCAGGAGAAACTAGCCAATCCTCATTATCTAAGTTGCCGCTTGAATAACCGGACATTTTCATATAACCACTTGCATTCCATGCCCAGGTTTGCGCGCCTGATACATTGAATGTCAAGAAATCCCCTAAATTAGAGCTAATTTGAGTATTAGCATTTAATCCCACTAAAATGTCTGAATCAACAAACTTCCATCCATCCTCCTTAAATTTAAACATAGCCGTTTCTTCAACCACAAAGTCATTAGCAACCCAAATGCCATTTGTTAAAACAAATTGAATTACGCTAGTAGTTGTTGCTGCTGAAAGGTAAACTACATTTCGCATATCTCCCTCAAGAGCGTAGGGGTACTTCTGTTTTAAGTACGCTGGAATATAAATAGGCACATTAGTAGATGAAATAAACGTTAATCCCATAGCAGTGTAATCAGCAGGCTGAACAATGTCAAATTTTTCAGAAGATTTGATCCAATCTGCTCCATCAAAATTATACGCTACATACTGCTTCTCTGAACTTGGAACAGAAAGAGCATCCCTCATTTCAGATATCTTAATATTATCTATCTGAAATGTGGTGGTTAACTTGGGTGTGGTTTCAGTACGGCTATCTCCACTGTACTTAAACGCAATGTAGATCTTTTTACCAGCATAAGCTGTAAAATCTGCGACTCCTGCTGATGCCAATGTCCCGTTCCCTGTAGTTGGAGTTTCTGGCAATGTAAAGTTAGATGTAATATCAACCCAAGTAGCAGTACCTATGTTAGCGACATTTCCACTATAATTTTCAGAAATAAAGATCTTCAAACATGGAGCATTCCAATATGCAACAGCAACGTTAAATGTAAATTGTGGTGCAATAGCCTGAGTTAAATCAATCTGCTTTGTAATCAGAAACACATTGTTCTGTTGGTTCGATCCATTTGAGGTAGCTTGAGCATAATGATTACCACTAAATAATCTATTCAACCACGTTCTAGTACCAGAAGTATCCTTTTGTGTCCAACCAAATTCTGAAATCGGAGAATAAGGAGATGGTAGGTAGGTGTGAGCCTCAAAGTCATCGAAAAAATACTTATACTCAATAGTGCTTAGAGATGCCTCAACGGAAGAGTAATTATACTCTAAAAACTTATAATCGCCCTCAATTGCTGCAGGGTACTTGTTTTTTAAAACGGAATTAAGATTAGCATCAGGCGATTTTGCAGGAGTAAAGGCTTCAACATAATTTAAGAAAGAGTCACCCCATAAGTATTGGTAGTCGGATTTAGATAATATAGTAAACGAAGGCTTATTCTGTCCAAAAGAATAAGTTATAGCTGCAGTAGAGCCAATATCTCCGTATTTATATTTTGTTTTTAATAGAAACGGAATATAGTCTCCTGCAAATACTTTATCAGAAAATGCTTTATAAGTATTAATGCTTTGTGCTTTAACAGTATCCTCATGGTTCGTTGCAGCTTTTAAAGCAGCAGCACTAATTGCAGAGTAATCTGCTGTTGCTAAAGTATAAACATATGCTGCCTTGTTTGTTGGCTTAGCTATATCTTCCAGTCCATCGAATTGCTCATTAACATCGCAACCCGAAAACAGCAGAGAAAATAATATTGCTGCTGCAAAATATTTGATTGTTTTCATTGTCGTCATTTTTAAAATTTAATCTTTAAAGAAACAGAGTATGTCCTACCAAAACCATAGAATACTGGAGAAGTTTTCCAATCATGGTCCGCCCCATCAGTTGCATCAGTAATATAAATAGCATCAAAAAGGTTATTTACATTACCTACAAAGGTTGCATCGAACTCACCAACTTTGAAACGATAACTTGCATTTAAGTCGAACACATAAGCATCAGGTATTTGCCATGGTTGAGCAAATGTTGCTGGATTTAAATTTGTGCTTACCGATGAAATGTTGAAATTTGCGTAGTTCCTGCCATAGTAATTACCATCAATACCTAATTTAAAGCCTTTTAAAATTTCATATTTAGCCCCTAATGCAGCAGTTGTTTGAGCAGAGTTACCAACATGTATTCCACCAATACCAACCTCAACTCTGGCATGCTCTGGACTCTGAGGTTCAACTATATTATTATTTGCATCAACAGCCTGTCCGGATCTATTGTAAGCATAACCCGATGCATCATCCTGCCAATTCCAATCTCCTATTGATATCATACCATTAACTTCTAGATCTTTTATTGGTTTTGCAACAAAATCAAATTCAATCCCTTGGTGTAATGCATTAACTCCCTCCAAGTTAACAATAGCACTTTCTGGATTATTTGCATTAACGGAGCGAACCATTGTTTTGTCCTTCCAAAGCGTACGGTATATGTTTAAGTTTGCTTGTAAGTATGCAGATGTATAACCATAACCAAACTCAATTGAAAAAGCCTTTTCATTGATAGCATTTGTATTGGTCATATTACTAACTGTAGAATTCAAGAAACCTCCGCCAGAGAAGAATGGTGCACGAGAAATAGTTCCAATATTAGCAAAGACGTTGTGTTTGTCGTTAATGTTATAGTTTGCGCCTCCTTTTACACTATAGCCAAGGAAACTAATCTTGTCAGATTTAGCATCACTCTCATCATAGTAGAATCTATCGTAACGCCAATAGGTTGTGTTGGAGCCTGACAATGCAACAAAAGCAGCTAAAGCATCTTTATTATATTCTGCTTGCATAAACACGCCTTCATTTAAAACAAATCCGTCGTAATCCCTATAAACAACGTCGCCAACTTGCAACCTGCGAGTTTGCCAGCTATTATCGCTTAACAATGGTCTAAGAGAAGTCGCATCAACAAAGAAGTCTCCACCGTAAAGATCTACCAATTCATTTGTGTGAACTCCCTTATAGTAGCGCAAATCAATACCACCATAAAAATCAATATCTTCAGTAATTTCAGTAGAATATGTTGAAAGAGCTCCATACCACATATGTTCATTCACACTCTTAGACATTGCCATTAAAGATCCATTGACACTGGTTGAGTTGAGAGCATAAATTGCACCATAGTCAAAAGTTCCATCTTCTGATCTAAAGGTTGTATTTGGCATCCCGTTAGTAGAACCGTACCAGTTACTTCTGTCGGTTGAAGTAAATCCTTGTCCGCTATATCCATAACCTCTACCAATTGACATATACAATGCGGTTGACAAACTAGATTTTTCGTTAATAGTCCAGAAGTGATTCAAGGAAATTTGAGGTTTATGGTACACGTTGTACGAAGAAGCTTTACGCTGTCCATTCATATCAAAACCATAACTGGCATTGTACCTATACTTCATGGGTTGCTTTTCCCACTCAGAAATTAAAAGTTTATCGCTATTGTTTCGCTGATTATGCCACTGTGGGGCACCAAATGCTGTTAATGACAACTGGTGAGCATCATTAATTCTCTTTGAGATGTTAACAAAATAAGTATAAGACTCGAACTCTGTACCCTGTACATAACCATTACCTGAAGTTTTAGCGCCTAATAGGGTTATCGCCCAATTGTTTTCGGTCAATCCTGTTGAAACGGAGAATCCAACCTTGGTATAACCATCGCTACCTATTCCATAAGAAACATTACCGCCTTTTTTAGCATCGGTTGAGCGAGTAACAATATTGATTGAACCACCTAGTGAAGGAGCCGCAACCTTAGATGCACCTAAGCCGCGTTGCACCTGCATTGAACGGGTAACATCAGCTAATCCAGCCCAGTTACTCCAGTAAACTCCGCCCCACTCCATATCGTTCATTGGAACACCATTAATCATAACTGCAATGTTTGGAGATTCGAAACCTCTTAGGTTAATACGAGAATCACCAAATCCTCCGCCTTGTTTTGTTGCATAAACGCCAGGAGTTGATTTAAGAACTTCAGGAAACTCCTGTGTGCTTAATTTTTCCTCAATCTGAATAGGCTCAATTTTTGATAAAGCAACTGGAGTTTTTCTTGAAACAGCAACAGAGGCAAATACCTTCACCTCCTCAATGCCAATTTGCTCTGGATCAAGAGCAACAGCTCCAACATCTACAGTTTCGCCATCCTTAACAGTTACATCAACCTCTTTGTTGGAATATCCAATAAACTGAACCACAATTGTTTTTTTCCCAGCAGGTACGTTCAATGAGAAATTACCAAAAGCATCCGAAGATGTTCCAATTGTAGTTCCTTTAACAAGTACAGTTGTACCTATTAATTTATCTTTATTACTAGCATCAACCACAACGCCCTTCACAACACCTTGCGAAAAGGCCACGCTGGAAAGTACTGCCAGCATAGTGGTTAACAAAATACTTTTAAAAAGTTTTGTCATAATTTACAGTAGGTTTAGTTAGTTATTGAAAATATAAATTGTGTTAAGAGTTTTTAATGCCCAAAAGTATAACATAAATTAACGCTGCCGACTGAGTTTATGTTAACCTTAAGCTAAACCGTCGCAAACGTTTGCAATATACTAAAAGCGAGTACTACTGGCTATTTGATCCAAAATACGGTCAGTAGCTCCCACCCCCGAAAGTACTAACTTTTTCGAATTACTACCCGCTTGAGTACAACTTTGTTCGTCGCTAAGAAGTAAATTTAGAAAATATAATAACTCGTCGAATGTATTTATAGAAAAAGCGGCTTTAAGAGTAATTAAATCTTTGGCTTCTTGGAATTTATGGTAGTTTGGACCAAAAATAATAGGAAGCCCAAAAGTGGCAGCCTCTAGGGTGTTGTGAATTCCTACACCAAAGCCTCCACCTATATAAGCAATATGCCCATACCGGTAAATAGAGGATAGCAGTCCAATGGTATCCACAATTAAAACCCTTGTGTTTTGAGGATTTACATTTTGATTATGGGAGTAAAGAACTGCTTCAACTGTCAAACTTTGGAGAATTGACTGAATATGAGAAGCATCGATTTCATGCGGAACTATAATAAACTTAGCCTTATGTTCGTTCTGTTTAATGTACTCTATAAGCAACTCTTCGTCCTTAGGCCAGGTGCTACCCGCAACGATAACCTTTTCGCCATTGCAGAACTGTTCCACAAATGGGATTGTTTTTGCCTCGGTTGCAACCCTAGCAACCCTATCGAACCTTGTATCGCCTGTAACTAAAACATTGCCAATGCCTATTCTATTGAGCAAATCCTGCGAGTGCTTGTTCTGCACAAACAGGTATTCAAAGTTGAGCAGGAACTGACGGTACCAAGCACCATACCATTTAAAAAATGCCTGATTTTCCCTAAAAATTGCTGATACAACGTAAGTTGGAATGTTCTTTTTCTTTAAGTTCCGTAAGTAGTGATACCAGAACTCGTATTTAACAAAAATAACCATCCGAGGATTTATTAAATCAATAAAATCCTTAGCATTACGGTTAGTATCTATAGGAAGGTAAAAAATATAATCGGCTCCAGTATAGTTCTTTCGCACCTCATAGCCCGATGGCGAAAAAAAAGTGAGCACTATCTTTAGGTTGGGAAATCGGGTTTTTAACGATTCTATTAGTGGGCGGCCTTGCTCAAATTCGCCTAGCGAAGAGCAATGAATCCAAGCAGTATCGGTTCCCTTTGGTATTGCAGATTTTACTTTCTGTCTCCAATTTTTGCGACCATTAAGCCATAACTTTGCCTTTGCATTGAAAGGAGAAACTATGTTAACTAACAGAATATACAGGCGAATACCAAGATTGTAGAGAAATACCATTGGCAATATTTTTGTGCGTCAAAGTTATTGTTTGAACCACAATTACGCAACTTTTTTTAAATGTTTTGAATCCTTTAATGTGAACTATGATTTTGTGAATTTAATGAAAAAGGAATGAGGCATTCCACAAAACTTTTATTTTTGTAAAAAAATGTAATTTGAAAAGATACCTTTTTATCATTCTTGTTTTTTTTGTTTTTAAAACAAGCGCACAACCTTTTGTTTTAAGCGGAATTGTAGAACACCGAGGAACAAAATCAAGACTTTCGGGAGCAAACGTGCTACTGCTTGAGTTAAATCAGGGAGTCTCATCGGATTCAACAGGACATTTCGCTATTCAAGTTAAAAACAAAGGTCGATATACTCTGAGGGTAAGTTTTATAGGGTACTCAAACTATGAACAAGTAGTTGAAATCTCTGATAACGTAACCATTCAAGTGGAAATGGACATTGAACAAACCCAATTGACAGAAATTACAGTCATAGGAAACCGAACTAATCAAACACTGAACAATCCTCAAACTGGCCTGCAAAAACTATCAATGAAAGATATTCGGATTCTGCCAAAGTTTATGGGCGACAGCGATCCTGTTAAAGCCATAAGGCTTACACCTGGAGTTCAAGCTGGGGGGGAAGGAAACGAAGGGTTATTTGTTCGCGGAAGCGACCCTGGGCAGAATTTGATTCTTTTGGAGGATATGCCCATATACAACGCTTCCCACTTACTTGGATTGTATTCGGTTTTCAACCCAAGTATTGTAAAAAGTGTTTCATTATATAAAGGAGCCTACCCTGCACAATACGGAGGTCGCTCTTCTTCGCTACTTAAAATTGGACTAACTGACGGTATCCCAGATAAACCCGAATTTGAAGGAAGCATAGGTTTAGTTTCTTCGAGGGCAAGTGTTAAAACACCTATACTCAAAAACAATGCATCGTTGTTAGCCGCAGGGCGTATTACCTATTTGCAATTGTTAAAGTCTACTTCTAAAATGCTTGGCTCCAAAATCAACTATTTGGAAAATAACATGTATAATTTCGGTGATTTAAACCTTAGGCTAGAATTCCGAATATCTCCAAAGAACAGACTAATTTTAAACTCGTACCTTGGATCAGACAGGTATGAACTAACCCGTTCGTTAATAGGAATGACCTACAATATGGATTGGGGAAATAGGGTGGCAACGATTAAGCATATTCATTTATTCAACTCAAAAGCATCGTGGGCGACAACCATAGGTGTAACTAATTATTTTTTCAATCTTGATGCTACCTATCAGCAATATACTGTTAAACTAAAGTCAGAATTAACCGACCCGTTTCTCCGAACCGACTTTTTTTACTCGAATAACAATCATTTTTTTCAATTTGGATTCGAAACTATCCTGCACTCAATTACTCCGGAATCTGCTGATGTAAAAGTAAACTCTTCGCGCTACACTAGTCACCTTAAATTTAGATCTCGGGAGGCTTCGGTATTCGCAAACGACACTTGGACTGTGAACGAAAACATTTCGGTTATGGCAGGAGTGCGTGCAACTTCATATACCCATTTAGGGGTGTATAATACCTACCTCAAAAATGCTTACGGAGAAGTTTATGACACATTGGGTTACGGCTTTAATGATCCTGTTAAAACATACTATGGAGTGGAACCGCGTTTCTCGGTTAACTACAAACAGTCTCAGAACGAATCGTATAAATTATCGATATCACGGAACTACCAGTATATGCATTTGATATCGGTTGGCTCCGTGAGTTTCCCTACTGATATTTGGTTTCCAAGCACTAAACACGTTAAGCCCGAATACACCGATCAAATTGCGTTGGGATATTACAGATCTCTCAGCGATAACCGCTACGAAACTTCAGTTGAACTTTACTTTAGGCAAATGCAAAATGTCATTGAGTTTACAAACAGTCTAACGGCAACCTATGAGTACAACGAATTTGAAGAAAGTATTACCCATGGGAAAGGCTATTCGTTTGGGACAGAGTGGCACTTCCGTAAAAATATTGGATCATTCACTGGGTGGATAAGCTATACTCTAGGTTGTACCATTCGAAAATTTGATGATATTAATAATGGACAGTTTTTTTTTGGAAAATACGATCGTAGGCATGATTTGGCATTAACCCTCCAATATAAACTAAGTGAGCACTGGGATTTATCTTCAGTTTTTATTTACTCAACCGGAAATGCAATGACCTTGCCCGCGGGCCGATATATGATTCAGGGTCAAATCATAAACGACTACACCTCGGTTAATTCATTCCGGATGCCAGCCTATCATAGGATGGACTTTTCAGTCACACACACCAAAGTAATCAGGGGAAAATTTGAATCAAGTTGGAACTTTTCGGTATATAATGTTTACAATAGAGCCAATCCTTACTATGTGTTTTTTGAGGTAAAAGGAAACCTTGATGAGTACGAACTATCGGTTGCTGCCAAAAAAGTATCATTATTACCAATACTACCTTCCGTATCATGGGCTTTTAAGTTTTAGATGATGAAAAGAAATGGACTAATAATTATTGCGATGTTTTTGTTACTAGCATCGTGTCAGGATGAAAACTTCGAAACTCCATCGTACAGTAAGAAGATTGTGGTTGATGGCTGTATCGAGCAGGGGCAGCACGCCAAAGTATTTCTCACATGGAGCTGCCCTTACTTTTCGGAGGTCGATTCAGTTTCAATTCTTAATTTAGTATTAATCTCAGCAAAGGTTACTGTTAGCGATGGCTCGTACGAGGAAATTCTAATGCTCCGGAAAAACAACGCCTATTTTCCACCTTATGTTTATGAAAGCAATACGCTTCGAGGCGTTACTGGGCGAACATATCGTTTAAAAGTAGAATACGGTGGACATACGGTTACAGCATTCACACAAATACCCGAATCTCAACCGATTGATAGTCTCTGGTTTTCTCCTGCTGAAGGAGTCGATACCGCAGGCTATATTATGTTGAAGTTTCCAGATAGGGCTGGAATTGACAACTACTACAGGATATTAACCAAAAAGGCAAGCGCTACTAGATATGCCCCAGTGTTTTTACCTAATCTCGATGGAAGTATAGTCGATGGCCAAATTGTCACCATGTCGCTTACCGAAGAAAGTTCTGAAACTAAACCAAAAATGTTTTGTGTAAACGATACTGTAAGTGTCAAACTTTATACGATGAATTATTCGGAGTTTAAATTTTGGAATAGCCTGTATAATGAGCACCTCAACACCACGAACCCGTTTGCTGCTTCGAATTTGCATGTACAATCAAATATCACGGGGGGGCTTGGAGTGTGGGCTGGCTATGGTGTTAACATAAAACAAGTTGTATGCAAATAAGAAAACCGCCTTTAGGCGGTTTTCTTATTTATCTTAATAGCGTAAAGCATTTCTTAATTGATAAATAAATACATCGAATC
>CAZTVB010000018.1:0-15654 GCA_964616315.1 uncultured Rikenellaceae bacterium | reverse complement strand
GCACTAATTGGTATGCAACTATGAATAGAAATATATTCTTATTATCACCGTCAAAAACTTTGGCGGCATTGAAGAATAGCAATTGCGATATGTTTACTATCCCAGTTTTTATTGAAAAATCACAAAAAATTGTTAATCAAATAAAGTTGTTGTCCCATAACAGTTTAGAAGAATTGTATGACGCTAGTAGTAAAATTGCGTTTCTAAATTGGCAGCGCTATCAGGAGTGGAAAATGCCATTTAATTTGGCTAATAGTAGACAAGCAATTCTTTACTTTTACGGTGATGTATACGAAGGTTTAAGTGTGGTTGATTTTGATTCTGAGGACTTTGCTTATGCTCAGAATCATCTTCGAATCATTTCTGGATTATATGGATTACTGCGTCCTTTGGATTTAATTCAACCTTACAGACTTGAAATGGGAACTTCGTTTAAAGTTGATAACCAAAAAACACTCTATAATTTCTGGAGCAATGATATAACCAATTTTATATCAAAAGAGTTGGGAAACAACGGGCGCATCGTTAATTTAGCCTCGAATGAGTACTATAAAGTTATTGATAGGAAGTTGGAGAAAAAAGTAATTCACATTGAGTTTAGAGAGAATAAGCCAGGAGGACTGAAGGTTGTTCCAATACTGTCAAAACGAGCCCGTGGTTTAATGGCTCGTTTTGCAGTAAAGAATAAAATTATAAATGTTGACGACTTAAAACTTTTCGATTACGAGAATTATATTTTTTATGAACCATTATCCACTGAAAATAGGTGGGTATTTATTCGACGATCTTAAGTTCCGTGTCTATTAATTCTCTGTTTTTGGTTTCGTTTAAAGCCTTTTGTCCTTTTGTGTAGTACTATAGGTTCCTTTTTCAACTGGGAATAGAACTAGGGATTGAGGTATTATCGAAAATTTACTAATTGGACGAATGCTTTCGAGCCACTTAAAGCCCTTAAGATTTATTTCTTCGATATCAATTTTTGAAATAGGGTGGAAGTTGGATATTGGTTTTTCCAAAAAAGTAATCTTTGCTGGACTGTTATTCTTGATTTTTATTGAAATGTTTGAGCATTCGGCTTGGTTTACCATTGTTATGGTATCTTTTTCCTTTACAAAGTAAACAGCCTGACCATTTCCTTTAACATCAACCTTGTTTAGTTTGCCTTCAAAAAATCTTGCAAAAATTGTTTTACCCTGCATTTGGTTGAAATACAAATCTGTTTCTTTTGATATCATAAACGCAGAGCCAATAAAATCGACCTGACGAAGCGATTGTTGTTCCGAAAAAATTACAATTTCATTGGCCGACATTTGGTTTGTTTGGTTCCATAGAACGGGTTCAACATACATTTTAAGGGTTGAATCGGTGCTATTGAATATCATGGAGTCACATTTTCCTTGAATATCACTTCGGAAAAATTTAACATTGCCCAGTGCCTTTAAGAGTTTGTAAGTAGAGTCCTTATCGGTTACAACATCTTTTTTTAAAGTACGGAGGAAAAACTTGTCGGATCTAAGGAAGAGTGTGTCTTTTTTGTCCATCATCATTGCGTAGGGATTTTCTGTAACTTCAGCTTCCTGAGCTTTTTCCCAATAACTTCCTTTGTCCCCGTATATGTATATTCGGTTTACTGTATCAACCACAACAATATTTTCGCTTGCATTAGCAAGTCCATTCTGTTTGTCGTAAAAAATATTATCGCCAAACATTTTATATGTATCGCTAATTATGTAAGCATTTTTTTGTAAGCTAGATTGGTTTAAGTCTCTATTATGCCATCCTTGCTCACAATAAGCATAATTCTCTTTATTGTAAATATTTGTAGGGCCAAAGAACGAGGCTATTTTGTTGTTGGTATTGTACTCTAAGGAATCTGTAAAAATATCACCATCGGTGTTGTTCATTACAACATTACCAGCAAATGCTATTTTCTTTTCTTTTCTGAAGTAATACCCCCGTTGGCTTGTTAGTTTTGAATCCTTAGTGGTTATTACCCCGCCTGTGGTATAGTAGGCGTAATTTGTTTTGGAATTGAAGTTTAAAGTATTTGTAACTAATGTAGCGTCGTCATCAACTAAGCGTACCTCTTTTCCTGTTAATTCCCCAATTGATGTTTTCCCATCGAAATGCAACACATCGCCGTAAAGTTTTGCTGTCTCTTGCGATACTACAACATTCCTGTATGCATCGAACCAGTTTTCCTCTTTGTGCATATATGCGCTATCGCAAGCGATAGTTGTGTTCTCATATTCGAACACAACATCACCAATATAACGAATAATAAGCTGATTGTTTACTTTGAGGCTTTTCATACTATTAGCCCCTTTTAGTTTTATAACACTTTTATTTTGGGCTAAACAGTTTGTTAAGCCAATAAATAAAATGAAAACAATGAGGCCAATGGATGATCTTGTTTGTAAAATCATTCCTAATCTACTTTATCCAACCTTTTGACTCAAACGTACAATTCTTAAATGAGGGGTCAATTCTGATAAATGTTACTCTTTGTTTCTTTTCAAGCCACTCCTTTAAAATGTCAGATTCCATACTTTGCTTTGCAAGGCCTTGTATCACATCGTAATCATCTTTGATGTTTGCAGTATGAGCCTTTACGATTCGTTTAATTTTGACTATTTTAAATACAACATTGGCATGTTCGTCGCGCGATTCAAATGGTGCACTCATTTCTCCTACTTTGAGGTCTCTTATTACATAAAAATCTGAAGGTTGTAGGTGCTCTTTCTCAAAGAGTGATGTGTTAGTATAAAGATTAATGACAAGCCCTCCATTTAGGTTTGATTTCTTATCCTCGGAAAACCTCATGGCTGCATGCTCAAATTTGATACTATCAGATTTAATAAGCGTGGCAATGCTATCTAGTTTAGCAATTGCTTGAGCAGTCATATCTGATGAGAATTTGGGTTTCATTAGTATGTGACGAACGTTTACTTTGTCGCCCTTGCTTTCAATCATTTGAATAATATGAAATCCGTACTCGGTCTCAACAATCTGGCTAACTTGGCCTTCTTTTAAACCAAAGGCAACATCAGCGAATGCTTTCACCAACTCATCTCTCGATCTAAAGCCTAGTTCTCCCCCACGAATAGCGGATGCTCTATCTTCAGAATAGGCAACTGCTAAAGTTGAGAAGCGTTCTCCTTTTAGTATGCGCTCACGAATTTCCAGCAATTTTTCTTTAACCTGAAACTTTGCTTCGGCGGAGGATGGAGGGAATATTAATATTTGCTGCAATTCGTATTGCTCGGGTATTTTGGGTAAACTATCGGTAGGGGTATTTTTGTAGAAACTTTTAACTTCCGATGGTGTGATTTTAACCTTGTCGATAATTTTCTGACGCATTTGCTGTGATAACTGTTGCTCCTCAATAACTTCTCTTAAATCGTCCTTAATTTCATACATTGGCTTGTTAAAGTAATTTTCCAATGCTTTCTCGGAACCAATCTGATTGATAAAATACTTTAATCTTCTGTCAATTTCTGATTCAATAGACGCTATATTTACTTCAATACTATCGATTTTTGATTGGTTAACTAGAAGTTTATGGGTTAGCATCTGCTCAAGTAGTTGACATCTGTCATTATCGCCAGTTAAAGCGCCTTGCATTTTCATGCGCAACACTTCTTGATCAATATCTGAAAGGAGAATTCTCTCTCCACCAACAATTGCAACAACTTGGTCAATTACATTTTGCGATTTTAAATATCCATTAGTTGTAGTAATGGATACTAATAGAATTATTAAGAAACGATAAAATCTCATTGGTTCAATAATATTAGTTTAGAACTGTCTGTTAGTATTTAAATATTTGAAAATTATTCTTATCCTGTTCGCGGTTATATAAACTTTGTTGCAGGTCAATAATTAGTTTCTGCTTTCTTGAGTTTAGAACAATTTGTTTAATGTTTTCAGTTACATACTCGAATGGAGCTATTGAACCCTTGAACAGTACACTTCTGAAACTTACTAAATACAAATAGTCCCCATCTTCCATTTCAATCTGTTTCTGTTTGCTAAGTGTTTCATCAGTATTTTGGATTGGGTATGGTAATTCCCTTAAAATAAACGGTAACGATATCCACTTATCGCCAAAGTAATCGTACTTAGTTGACGCTTGGTAGGCTAGGTTGTCGAGTTGTTTTATGTCATCATCCCTAGTTGATTTGTATAGTTCCTTAATTTTTTGGATTTGGGGTGCTTCTTTTCTAAGTTTGATGTAAAGTGCCTTTACTATTGTTTCGTCAAGTACAAAGTTATCTTTGTGTTCATTGTAGTATTGCTCTAATTCAGTAAATTTGATGGAAGTGTCCATTTTTTGATTTATGTACTCCTGTTCGTACTTGAATATTAGCAAGGAGGTTCTGTAATCTTCAAGTTGGCGTGCAACATTTTTCTGTGAATCGCTCAAGTTTTGCTCGGCCATTCTTAAAAGTAACTGTGTCTGTATCCACTTCTCAACGTATGCTTTAGTTATTAAAGCGCTATCCTCCTTTGTGACCCCTCTAAGAAACAAATTTTCGATATCTGTAGAGTAAAGGTATTTGTCGTATACCCTTGCAATTGGTTTAGGCTTATCCTTTGAGTTCATACAAGATGAAAGGACAAGACTTAATACAAACAGAATAATATACTTCGTTAATGATGCTTTCATAAAAGCCATTTATGTTTATTTTACTGATTCAACCAATTCGGTAAATACTTTATCGTTAATCTTAACGGGAAATTTTGCCTTTAAAGTATCTATCCATTCAGATTCAAGGGCTTCCTGGTAATCTGCAATAACTTGTCCACGGCAATCGTCAAGTATTTTCTGGTCACCTGTGGACGTCGCTAAAATTTCAGTTACAAGTATTGAGCCATCTTTATCGGTTATAACATTAATGCCGTTTTTCCAAGTTTTGTAGTTTAAAACATCAGGGAAGTCTGTGTTAGCCGATTTTTCTTCAACAGAAATCACTTCCCCTTTTTTGTTGAAGTTGGCAATGTAATCCTTTGGAGCAATTTTCTTGCTTTTCCGTTTGGCAAAGCCATTCACAAACTTCTCTTTAATTTTGGCGTCCTTCAATGTGTAAACGGCATAGTGAACACGCTCGCCCCAGGTGTATTGGTTCTTGTGTATGTCGTAATAGTTGGCTATGCCTATGCTGTCGGAACTTTTTTGCCATACCATTTGGTTAGTAATTTCAAAAAGTAACATACCATCAAGGTATTCCTTGGAGAGTTGCTTGAATTCAGGATGTTTCTCTGGTAAAAGATTTTCCTCAAATTCAAGGATTGTTCTATTAACCCATTCCCCATAGGCTACCTTAACAAAATCTTTTAATGTATTTTGACCAATAAAACGTTGGTTAGCCTCAATAAAACTTGCAAAGTCGGCAATTTTATAGCTGCCACCAGTGAATTCAAAGATAACAGCATTATCCTTAACTGTTTTGGACTTCCACTCACCAAGATATAATGATGAATCTAACATTTGTGCAACAATTCTCAGTTTTGCAGTATCTTCCTTGAAGTTGTATTCCTTCTTGATTTTCTTGATAAAAGATTCTCTTGATTTTTGATTTCGAGAATCGCGTGCAACATTTGATTTTATCTCAGGTAGCATTTCCTCTTTGGTTCCAACCATTTTCCTTCCGAGGCGCTTTACTATATGCCAACCAAATGTGCTTTGAAATGGCTCAGATATTTGTCCATCTGTCGATAGGCCGAATGCTACGCGTTCAAACTCGGGGATGATTTGACCCGAATTTAGCCATGGCAATTCGCCTCCATTCTTAGCTGTGCTTGGGTCTTGTGATTCTTCCTTGGCAACAGTTGCAAAATCGGCACCTGTTTTAAGTTTGTCGCTAATTTCAACAATTTTTTTACGGGCATTCTCTGCATCTTGTGGGTTAGCGTTAGGTTGAACACGAATCATTATATGTGCAACCTTAACTTGTCCTTGTGCTGGGCGTTTACCGTGAACTTTTATAATATGATACCCAAAGCGTGTACGAACTGGTTTCGAAATTGAATCGATAGGGGTATTATACGCTGCCGTTTCGAATGGGTACACCATTTGGAATGCTGTGAAATAACCTAGGTATCCGCTATTGCGTGCAACAGAAGGGTCGTTACTTGTTGAAAGAGCTACGGCTCCAAACTGTTCACCTTTAATTATTCTAGAGCGAGCCTCTAATGCCTTTTTGTAGAGTATTAGAGTATCTTTGGGCGATGCATTCTCTGGAACATTAATAAGGATATGACTAGCGCTTACCTCGTACTGCATTCTCTCGTAGGCTTCGTTGAGCAATTGTTCGTCGCTTGCAGCATCGGTTAGGTAGGGCTGTGCTAATTGCTTTATATACCCTTGATACTCAGAAATGAACGCCGACGATGTATCAATTTTAGCATCCTTGGCTGCTTGTACCTTTAATTTGAAGTTGATGAAAAGTTTAAGGTAGTTTTCCAAAACAGCCTTATCAATAGATGTACCCGATACGTTATTTTTTAAGTAGATGCTTTTAAATTCATCAACAGTTACAGGATTATCGGCAATTGTAAGTAGTACCTTCTGTGATAGTGGTTGCGAAATTGCAATATTACAAGCCAATGTAGTAATTGCAACAACAATAATACCTTTTACACGTCTCATTCTTACAAATTTTAAATACAACTAAATGGGTTAAATGTATAATTAGTTCTTAGAAATTACTATGCGCCTCCGTCGCGGCTATAGTTTGGAGCCTCGCGGGTAATTGCCACATCGTGCGGGTGACTTTCAACCATGCCGGCGTGGGTAATCTTCACAAATTTAGCATCCTTAAGTCTTTCAAGGTTAGGCGCGCCACAGTAACCCATACCAGCCTTCAAGCCTCCAATCATTTGGTAGAAAACTTCGTTCATGGTTCCTTTGTATGGTACACGCGCTACAATTCCTTCGGGTACAAGTTTCTTGATATCGTCCTCAACATCCTGGAAATACCTATCCTTTGAGCCTTGCTGCATAGCATCTAGCGAGCCCATTCCACGGTACGATTTAAACTTACGACCGTTATAAATGATAGTTTCGCCAGGCGATTCCTCAACTCCTGCAAATAGTGAACCCGCCATAATAGTATCGGCTCCTGCTGCAAGGGCTTTAACAATATCGCCTGAGTAACGAATACCACCATCGGCAATAACTGGCACCCCTGTTCCTTTAATAGCATTTGCTACATCCCAAATTGCATTTAACTGAGGTACACCAACGCCAGCAATAATACGTGTTGTACAGATTGAGCCTGGTCCAATACCAACTTTAACTGCATCGGCACCGTTATCAACTAACATCTTTGCAGCATCAGCGGTTGCGATATTCCCAACAACAACCTCTAAGTTGGGAAACTCGCGCTTAACCTGTTTAAGCATTTCGTTAACACCTTTGGTGTGACCGTGGGCTGTGTCAATTACAACTGCATCAACCATAACATCGTAAAGAGCCTTTACTCGAGCCATTGTATCGCCAGTAACACCAACACCTGCAGCTACACGTAAACGTCCTTTGGAGTCCTTGCTAGCATTTGGGTTATCCTTAACCTTGGTAATATCCTTGTATGTAAGTAGTCCTATCAGTTTAT
This sequence comes from uncultured Rikenellaceae bacterium, assembly GCA_964616315.1. Lineage (GTDB taxonomy): Bacteria > Bacteroidota > Bacteroidia > Bacteroidales > Tenuifilaceae > SB25. The sequence continues at coordinate 8,038 of CAZTVB010000018.1, read as the reverse complement.
TGTTCTCGTCCACAACGGGTAATTTCTCAATTTTATGCTCCTTAAGAATTGCTGTTGCTCTCTCAAGGTCGATTGATTTAGTTGTGGTGATAATGTTTTGGCTTGTCATCACCTGATGAATTGGAGTTTTCATGTTTTCATGAAAACGTAAATCGCGGTTGGTGACAATACCTATAAGCAGCCCAGCTTTATCCACCACGGGAATCCCGCCAATGTGATACTCGCGCATCAACGCTAAAGCATCGCCAACTGTGGCATCGGGGTTGATTGTAACGGGTTCGTAAATCATTCCATTCTCGGCACGTTTAACCTCACGCACTTGGCGGGCTTGCGCCTCAATACTCATATTCTTATGAATTACACCAATTCCACCTTCACGGGCAATTGCAATAGCCAATGCCGATTCGGTTACAGTATCCATAGCTGCAGAAACTATGGGTGCTTTAATCTGAATGTTTCGGCTAAAACGAGTGGTTAAATCCACATTTCGGGGTAGAACCTCTGAATATGCAGGAACTAGGAGCACATCGTCGAATGTAAGCCCATCGGCCATTACTTTGTTGCTGTAGAATGACATATGTTGAACAGGTTAATGTTTAAAAATGCGGCAAGTTATAAAAAAATAGCGGAACCTCAATTGTTCTTTGAAAATCAATATACAAATTGTGTGTTATATTATGTGAAAGCCGAAGGTTTGTCGATTAAAAGTTCGAAACTACAAGTTAGCCTAGCTTCTCACTTTACTACTTTCTACTTCCAACTTTATCAGCTATTTTTGTAATAAACAATTTTGTTTTGGAGAGATTTGAGCAAATACTTAAGCACTACTGGGGTTATAGTTCGTTCCGTTCCATACAGCGCGATATAATTGAGTCGGTTTATAACGGAAACGATACGCTGGCTCTAATGCCAACAGGTGGCGGAAAGTCAATTACTTTCCAAGTGCCAGCATTGGTCATGGAGGGTATTTGCATTGTTATTACTCCGCTTATTGCCCTTATGAAGGACCAAGTGGAGAATTTAAAGAAACGGGGGATTAAGGCTACCGCAATTTACTCGGGCTTATCAAAACACGAAATTGATGTGGAGTTGGACAACTGCGCGTATGGCGACATTAAGTTCCTTTACGTTTCGCCTGAACGCTTAACTACCCAGCTATTTAGGGAGCGATTGCGCAAGATGAAGGTGAATATGGTGGCTATCGACGAATCGCACTGTATATCGCAATGGGGTTACGATTTTAGACCTTCGTACCTAAAAATTGTAGAACTACGCGAACTACTGCCCAAGGAAGTTCCATTCCTTGCCCTTACAGCAACTGCAACACCCGATGTGGTGGACGATATACAGCAGAAGCTTGGTTTCAGGAATGGTAAAGTTTTCAAGATGAGTTTTGCCCGCGATAATCTTGTTTACCTTGTCCGTAACGTAGAGGATAAAACAAAGCATCTACTAAAAATTGTAAATAGTATTCCTGGAACTGGCGTGGTGTATGTTCGTAGTCGCGATAAAACTAAGGAGATAGCATTGATGCTCCGCAAGGAGGGTATTTCGGCCGATTACTACCACGCAGGCCTAACCATGGAAATCCGAAACGCCAAGCAAGCCGACTGGCAAGCCAATAAGACCCGGATTATTGTGGCCACCAATGCTTTTGGGATGGGGATTGACAAGCCCGATGTTAGGTTTGTGGTTCATATTGATTTACCCGATTCGCCCGAGGCTTACTTTCAGGAAGCTGGGCGTGCTGGGCGCGACCAAAAACTGGCCTACGCAGTACTGCTTTTCAACGATTCCGATGCTTCCAAAATTGACCAAAGGTTGGAGGCGAACTTTCCGCCAATTGAGGATATCAAAAGAACCTATCAGGCATTGGGCTCTTACCTAAACATAACAATAGGCGCCGGCAAAGGCGAAGTATACGATTTTAACCTAATGGATTTCTGCTCGGTTTACCGAATGAACTCCGTAAAAGCATACAACTCGCTAAAAATATTAGGACGCGAAGGATATATTGAGTTAACCGATGAACTGGACAACCCTAGCCGTTTAATGTTTACGGTCGATAAGCAGGAACTGTACAAGTATCAGGTGGCGCACGCCGATATGGATAGGTTTATCAAGGTGATTCTACGAAACTTCACCGGAGTATTCTCCCAGTATGTTAGGGTTGATGAGGCTTACCTTAGCCGCTTGGCCGCAATGCCCACCGACAGGATTTTGGAAAACCTTAAAACGTTAAGTCGGCATAAAGTCATTAGCTATATCCCCAAAAAGCGCACCCCACTTATAATTATGACAGAGGAGCGGCTGGATGAGAAAAACCTAAGGATAAATCCCGAATCGTACAGGATGCTCCACGATAGATTCGTTAGCCGAGTTGATGCGCTTATTACCTATGCCCGAAGCCAAACAAAATGCCGTAGCCAAATGTTAAGCGAATACTTTGGCGAGAAGGACTCGTACCGATGCGGCAAGTGCGATGTCTGCAACCAGCGTAACGAGTTGGACATGAGTAAGTATGAGTTCGATATGATTCTGGAAGGAATAAAATCGACAATCACTCAAACGCCCCGCTCTGACGAGGAGTTGATAGATAGTCTAAAGCGAAATCCAGACAGAGTTGTTAAGGTAATTCGATATTTGCTTGATAATGGAAAAATTAATCGAAATGAGCAAGGTCAATTGTTTTGGCATGGCAAAAGGAGTGTTGATTTGTGATGTTTGTAATAAATTGACTATCTGGCGTTTAAGTGTGAGGAAAATAGTTTAATTAGAAAAATTTCATTGTTAAGTAAAATGCTAACAAATGTCAGAGTTTATAAAGTTATGTATCAATTACATTTGCAACCAATTTTGTGAATAACCTTTTAAACAAACATAAACTATGTTCAATAAGATGATTGCAGCAATGCTGCCCTATTTTCCAAAGAAACTTATTTGGATTTTCTCCAAGCGCTACATTGCTGGCGAAAGTGTTGCCGATGCTATCCGTGTTTCAAAAGAGTTAAACAAGGAAGGCATTAAGGTTACAATTGATATTCTTGGCGAATTTATCAAAACTCTTGATGAGGCAGAAAAAAATAAAGTTGAGTATCTTGAGCTTATCGACACCATTGAGAAAGAAAAGATTGACGGTAACTACTCGCTAAAACCAACAATGTTTGGTTTGCTGCTCAATAAGGAAGTTTGCTACCAGCATATTCGTGAAATTGTTGCAAAAGCAGCATCGTACAACAGTTTCATTAGGGTTGATATGGAGGATTCTCCTTGCACCGATATGGAGATTGAACTTTACCGTAAACTAAAAGCGGAGTTTCCTAAGAACGTAGGTCTTGTTGTTCAGGCTTATTTAAAGAGAACATTGAGTGATTTGGAGAACTTGATGGATATTCACTCAAAAGAAATTCCTTTAAACTATCGTCTATGCAAGGGTATTTATGTAGAGCCTGCAGCTATCGCTTACAAGAAATATGAGGAAATTAACCAGCATTTTCTTGAAGACTTGGAGTTTATGATGAAGAATGGAGTTTATCCTGGCATTGCAACTCACGATAAACCTTTGGTGGAAGGTGCTTACAAGTTAATTGAAGAGTACAATGTTCCTAAAAATATGTACGAATTCCAGATGCTTTATGGTGTAACTCCTGAGTTGAGAAAGTCAATAGTTACAAAGGGTCACACAATGCGGGTGTACGTTCCTTACGGAAAACAGTGGTTTGGTTATTCGACTCGTCGTTTAAAGGAAAATCCTAAAATGGCAAGTTTAATTATAAAAGCATTATTCTTTAGAGGATAATTTGTTTGGGTTAGCTATCAAAATCCAGGCTTTGGCCTGGATTTTTTATTTAGTATCGTTTACTATAGCTTCTAACTTCAGTCTTCTTCATTCTGATTTTTGATTTGTGTGTTTTTCTCCAACCATATACTTATCTTTGTAGCCAAAATTTAAATAGATAAATGGATACTAAAAGCATTGTGTATAGCAGAAATGTTGTGGAGTTTGCCACTGTAGCCAAGGAGTTTTGTACGTTTCTGGAGACCTGTGAGCACCATAAAACAAAAGTTTTTGTGGCTACAACCAGCAAGCTATTGCCCTTGCTCTATTATAAGGCCACTTTGCTTCCAAAAACCGAGCCTGTTTACGACGAGGGGAATGAGCAATTCGTTACAGAGTTGGATTATAGGTTGATAGAGTCGAAAGTTGAAGATTTGCTCGGTCAGCATAACGACTTTTTGGAGATATACGATAAGCGTGCCGATGCAAACGATGGACAATTCACCGTTAGTATTGCAGAGTATTTAGCCGATATTTATCAGGATTTAAAAAACTTCACTATGCGCTACCATGTTGGAAACACCGATGTGATGAACGATGCGCTTTGGGAGTGTACTGAGAATCTTGGAGAATTTTGGGGAATCAGACTAGTCAATCTTATCCGAGCATTTCATATTCTTGAGTTCAGTAATATCGATTTAGAAAATATTGTTCGCAATAATGATGAAAATTCCCGCAAGAGTTCTTCCGACTGGTTTACCAAAGATGATAACGATTTAGACTAGTTGAATGTTTGCGCCGAACATAGATAATGATGAGATAGTGAAATTGCCCCGCCTGAGCTTTGCTGGCGAGGCGATTGTCATTTCTACAGAGGATGAACTAAGGGAGAAGATCAAACTTTTTTCAGCAAGCAGTATTCTTGGTTTTGATACCGAATCCAAACCTTCCTTCAAAAAAGGTCGTAATAATGGGATTGCCTTAGTGCAGCTTTCCGACGAAAAAATTGCATTGATTATAAGGGTTAAGGAAGTTGGTTTGCCCAATGAGTTGGTGGCTATACTTGAGAATGAAAAAATAGTTAAAGTAGGTGCGGCAATTCGCGACGATTTAAAAGGGTTGAAGAGCATTCGAAATTTCAATCCTAAAGGATTTGTTGACTTGCAGCAAATAGCAGTTAACTACAATATTGAAGGTCAGAGCGTAAGGAAGTTGGCCGCAATTGTGCTTGGTGTTAGGGTTTCCAAGAGCCAGCAGTTAAGCAACTGGGAGGCGGAGAGTCTTTCCTTTGCTCAAATTGATTATGCTGCAACCGATGCCTGGGTTTGCAGAGAAATTTACCGGAAATTAAATGCAGTCAATCCAATAAAACTTTCAAAATGAGTATTCCAAAAGTAATTCTTAAACCAGGAAAAGAGCAGTCGTTACAGCGTTTTCATCCTTGGGTATTTTCTGGTGCAATTAAACGGATTGAGGGTTCGCCAGAAGAAGGCGAGGTGGTTGAGGTTTATGGTGCCGATTTGCAGTATTTGGGCATAGGTCATTACCATTCAGGCTCTATAAGCGTTCGAATTTTGAGTTTTAAAAAGGTTGATATAGATGCTGCATTTTGGAGAAGCAAACTTCAGGATGCCTTGAATCACAGAAAGTCATTGGGTTTATATCCAAATACTGATACTAATACCTTTAGGTTAACGCACGGCGAGGGCGATAATCTGCCTGGGCTTATTATCGATATTTATGGCGATACTGCAGTAATGCAGTGTCACTCTGTTGGGATGTATTTGAGCCGTCATCTAATTGCAGAGCAATTAATTGATGTTTTTGGTGGTTACATCAAATCCGTTTACGATAAGAGTAGCGGAACATTACCAATGCGCGAGAGGTACAATCCAGTTGATGAGTTTGTTGCAGGAAAAGGCAACCTGTCAGGAGTTTACAATGAGTACGGGAATAAATTCTGGATATCATGGGATGAGGGACAGAAAACGGGTTTCTTTATTGACCAAAGGGAGAACCGACGATTGGTGCAGGATTACTCAAAAGGGCTGAAAGTTCTAAACACCTTTGGCTATACAGGCGGATTTTCGATTTTTGCTATGAAAGGAGGTGCAAGCGAGGTTGTTACTGTTGATAGTTCCGAGAAGGCAATAGCCCTTTCGAACCAAAACGTGGCCGCAAATTTTGATGACACCTCCAAGCACCGCTCATATGCCGTTGATGCATTTGAGTATTTGCGCACTACCGATGAAATGTTCGATTTAATTATATTGGACCCACCTGCATTTGCAAAGCATCATGATGCTTTGCGTAATGCCCTGCAGGCTTACAAAAGGCTTAACCTTGCCGCTATTCGTAAGTTAAACCCAGGTGGAATTCTTTTTACCTTTTCCTGCTCGCAGGTGGTTAGTAAGGTTGATTTCCGCAATGCAGTTTTCTCTGCCTGTGCTATTTCGGGTCGAGAGTCGGCAATACTACATCAGTTAACTCAACCTGCCGACCACCCAATTAATATTTATCACCCAGAGGGTGAATACTTAAAAGGATTGGTTTTAAGGGTAAAATAAAAGAGAGGCTCAATGCCTCTCTTACTTTTAATATTCGTCCTCGTTGAAGAAAAAATCTTCTTTGGTTGGATAATCGGGCCAGATATCTTCTATGCTCTCGTATATCTCATTCTCATCTTCAAGTTCCTGAAGGTTTTCAATAACTTCGAGGGGTGCGCCAGAACGGATGGCATAATCAATTAATTCCTCTTTAGTTGCTGGCCAAGGGGCATCTTCCAACTTTGATGCTAATTCAAGTGTCCAGTACATAGTTAATAGTCAATAAGTTGTTAAGTTGTTGATTGCTAATTTTTTGTGTTTTTCAGCAATTTCCGCAAATATAGAAAAAAATTAATATCAAACATTGGGTTGCCATTTTATTTGCTCAATATTTAAATCTTTTCCCAATTTTCTGGATAAAGTAAAGAAAAAATCACTCAACCTATTCATATAAACTACCACATTTTCTGGAACAGGTGTTTCTTCCGCCAGTTTTGTGGTTAATCGTTCAGCTCTACGGCAAACAGTTCTACAAACATGGCATACTGAGACAGTTTGGTGTCCACCAGGTAAAACAAAGGAGGTGAGGGGCTCAAGCATTGAGTCCATTTTATCAATTTCCTCCTCAATCTGCTTTATGTCTGTATCGGCAATAATGGGTATTTTAACCTTACAATCAGTGCAGTCTGCAGCAAGTATCGATGCGCAATTCATCAGCCTATCCTGAATTTTTACTAGCAATTGCTTGGTATAATCATCAACAGGTTGGTCGCGAAGTAAGCCCACGTAAGAGATTAGCTCATCTACTGTGCCGTATGCCTCAATTCGAGGGTGATATTTTGGAACTCTAGCACCTCCAATTAGTGATGTGGTGCCTTTGTCGCCAGTTTTAGTGTATATCTTCATTTTTATTGATATTAATAACGGTTGCCTTGAAATTGTTTTTAAAAATAAAGACTTGCCAAACAACTAGCAAGTCTTTTGAGAAATAACACTACATAAAATCTATTGTTCAGTTAAAACTACTTTTTGTTTTAAAGTAGGATGTGGATTAACCTCATCGGACTCAATCATTCCATCGCGTAGGCGGACTATCCTGCGGGCGTGTTTTGCTATGTCCTCTTCGTGTGTAACAAGTATAATTGTATTACCCTGTGCGAAAATATCCTCGAACAAATTCATTATATCAATGGATGTTTTTGAGTCAAGGTTACCAGTTGGTTCATCGGCAAGAATAATGGAAGGGTCGTTAACTAACGCACGAGCCACTGCAACACGTTGACGCTGCCCCCCAGATAACTCGTTGGGTTTATGCTCCATTCTGTCTTCTAGACTTACGTTGGTAAGTGCTTTAATAGCCTTTTCCACTCGTTCGTGCTTTGGAACGCCAGCGTATATCAATGGTAGAACAACATTATCTAACGCTGTGTAGCGGGGCAGTAAATTAAATGTTTGGAATACGAACCCAATTTCCTTGTTCCGAATTTCGGCTAAGGCATCATCGGTAAGTTTACTAACATCGGTTCCGTTCAGAACGTATGCACCATCGGTAGGGGTATCTAAACAGCCAAGGATATTCATTAAAGTTGATTTTCCGGAGCCTGAAGGTCCCATAATGGCCACATATTCATTTTTGTTGATTACCAAATCAACACCTTTTAGTGCTTTTACAACAACACTACCTACTTGGTAGAATTTTTTTATGTTGCTAATG
>CAZTVB010000017.1:0-16212 GCA_964616315.1 uncultured Rikenellaceae bacterium | reverse complement strand
GTATAAGTGTTATTAATACCTACAATTTATACAAAACAACCTATAAACCCATGAAAGTACTATTAACTGGCGCAACTGGTTACATTGGCAAACGATTATTGCCTGTTTTGGTTGATATGGGCTACAATGTGGTTTGCTGCGTTAGGGATAAAAACAAGTTCCACCCCGAGGAATCGGTTAAAGATAGAATTGAGGTTGTTGAAGTGGATTTAACCCAAAAAGAGACCCTCAAAAACATCCCTCAGGATATAGATTTTGCTTACTACCTAGTTCATTCCATGTCTACATCAAAAAACTACGATGAGTTGGAGCGAATATCGGCCATAAATTTCAGAGAGGCGCTAAGCAAAACCAACGTTAAACAGGTTATTTATCTTAGTGGCATAGTAAACTCACAAACATTATCGAAGCATTTAAATTCCAGAAAGAATGTGGAGTTGGAGCTGGGCATGGGAAAATACGCGCTAACCACAGTTAGGGCAGGAATAATTATTGGCTCGGACAGTGCCTCGTTCGAGATAATCCGCGATTTGGTTGAGAAACTTCCCGTTATGGTTGCTCCAAAATGGTTAAATACAAAGTGTCAGCCCATAGGAATATCGGATGTGGTTAAAATCCTCACGGGAATTTTAAATAACCCAACCACATTCAACCGAGGCTACGATATTGCCGGCAACGAAATACTCACCTATAAGCAGATGCTTATGGGATTTGCGCAGGTTAGAGGGCTGAAAAGGTATATCTGGACCGTACCGGTGATGACCCCAAAGCTATCGTCGTACTGGCTTTACTTTATCACATCAACATCATACAAACTTGCAGTTTCGTTAGTGGATAGTATGAAAGTGGAGGTGGTTGCCAAAAACCAGGAAATAAACCAAATACTAAACCTTCAACCGCTCTCCTATAAAGAGGCCATAGAGCAGGCTTTTAGCCAGATAGAGCATAATGAGATAGTATCGAGTTGGAAAGACTCAACAGTAAGCGGAAGGCTCGAATTTAAAATTTCGGACTACATAAAAGTCCCAACGTACGGATGTTACAAGGATATCCGCAAAAGAGAGGTGGACAATACTGACTTAAGCATCGAAAAAATTTGGCGAATTGGAGGTAACACCGGCTGGTATTACGCCAACTGGCTATGGCAGTTACGAGGTTTTATCGATAAAGTTTTTGGGGGCGTAGGCTTACGAAGAGGAAGAACAAGTATGAATAACATACAAGCAGGCGATACTTTGGATTTTTGGCGCGTACTCTATGCTAACAAAGCAGAAATGCGATTACTCCTTTTTGCCGAAATGAAATTACCGGGCGAAGCTTGGTTGGAGTTTAAGATTCAGGACAATAAGCTTATTCAAACGGCCACCTTCCGCCCCAAGGGATTACTAGGCCGTTTATACTGGTTTGGAGTACTTCCACTGCACGGCATAGTATTTGGAGGAATGGCAAATAGATTAAGCAAAAAGTAGATAATAAGTAAACCTTGTTTTTAGTTGTGTTTCGAATCCCAATAGAATAAACTTAGAGATGAAAAAGAATTATCAAGTGTTTATAGCGATGTTGGTAATAATGAGTTTGGTTAACTGCTCTAAAAGCGATAGTTCGCCAGCACTCCCCTCCTACCTGAAAACCACAGTACAATACAAACAAGTAAATGGCGTTAATGCAAATCTATTAAGCCTAGATATTTATCATTTTGGAGAATCGAGCACTGAAAAGCCCGTGATTATATATGTTCACGGTGGAGCGTTTGCTATTGGCGATAAGGCTAACAGTATGACAAATAAGCAAAACTTATTCTCATCGCTAAACTATATTCTGGTAAGTGTGAATTACCGATTGAGCCCATCGACATATAGCACCGACCCAAACAGAATAAAGTATCCAACACACAATAACGATATTGCTGATGCTGTAAAATGGATTTACGACAATATTGGCAACTATGGCGGTAATAACCAAAAAATGGCACTATTGGGACACAGTGCTGGAGCCCAACTGATTGCCCTTACAGGTACAAGCAGCCAGTTCCTCCCTGCGAGGGGGCTAAACCTAAACACACTTAAAGGAGTTGCCTGTATTGATACCGAAGGTTACGATGTGGTTGCGCAGTGTAACGATAATAACGAAATTTACCTGAATGCGTTTGGAGAAACAGACACCTATTGGGCTGAAGCATCTCCAATCAAGAACTTATTCTCGGGCACATCGTACCCCAAATTTTTTGTTGCAAAACGTGGAACTGCCACACGTATTGGCTATGCCAATGAATTCATCACAAAACTTGAAAGTGTTGGCGTGTCGGTTAGCCAGGTCACTGCAAGTCAATATGACCATGAGGGTATCAATAATGCCATTGGAGCACCAGGCGAAACAGCTGTTACAGACCCTCTAAAAGCATTCTTTGCAGAGTGTTTTCAGTAAGAGACATGCATATTGTAAGAATGGAAAATTAACGCTCAAAATGGTGCAGGAATTCATCCAAAGCGTAATCCTTGCATATTCCCTTGAACTCAGCCAATAGGTCATCGCCAAAAGGGATGCCTTTATCTTTTCTGTACATCCATGTATCGTACTCCTTTTCTCCAGCAGTATAGATTCTATCCTGACCGGGCATTTTCTTCGAGGCTCTTAGTTGACGTAGAATATCGCCAGTGGTCTTTTTAAAATCATCGGGTTCAACAAATGCATTTATATCTATAGCAATAAAAAAGTGGCCAAGGTTATATGGAACCTTTTTGCCATCCTGAAAACCCAGAAGCATCTTCATATAATTTCCTTGCTGAAGGGCCGATGAGAGTATCTCGACAACAGTTGCATAACCGTAGCCCTTATACCCTCCCAACTCCTCTCCAATACCACCCAGAGGAGTAAGCGCTGCTCGGCCAGCAATAAAATCATCGAGGGCAGCAACCGAGTCAGTTTTGCTTTCCCCTTTATCGTCAATAACCCATCCTTTCGACATCTGTTTGCCTTCGCGGGCATAAAGTTCAACCTTTCCCCGCTGAGTTATGGATGTGGCACAATCGAGTAAAAATGGGAAAGCCTCGTCGGTTGGTATTCCAAAGGTAAGCGGGTTTGTACCAAGCATCCCCTCTACACCGAATGTTGGAGCAATAGAAGGGCGAGCATTGGTTCCGGTAATGCCAATCATATTCTCCTTAACAGCCATTAATGAGTAGTAGCCAGCAAATCCATAGTGGCTCGAATTGCGCACAACTACCATACCCATTCCAAACTGCCTGGCTTTTTCAACGGCCATTTTCATAGCACTAGTAGATATAACGTGCCCCATGCCATTATGTCCATCAACAACAGCAGTTGTTGGACCCTCACGAACAATCTTGAAGTTTGTAACAGGGTTAAGAATGCCGTCCTTGATACGGTCGAGATAAATTGGCTTTAACCGATTAACGCCATGTGAATCGAACCCAAACTTATCGGCTTGAATCAGAACATCGGTAATAATTTTGGCATCGGCAATGGGAACACCCGATTTTTCCAGAACTTTCACCATAAACTCTTCCATCACTTGAAATGGAATGAACTTTTGTGTCATAGCAAGGAGAATTTTTTTAAAGAAAAGGAAAATATCTCGAAAATAAACTATAGAAATGCTACGAAAAATCATTTAACACATTCCTTCCTTTTGAAAAGAAGATAAATTTTGATAGTTTTTTCAATGAACTAAGTACCCAGTACACCGAGGAGGTTGAGAACAGCGTGAGCATCATGGGTAATTTGCTTGAACCACTGCTAATTATTGGGGTGGGGTTGCTGGTTGGGGTTATACTCATTGCAATGTATTTACCGCTGTTTCAACTAAGCACGTCGTTCAGTTAGCAACGCTGGAAATTAAGAATATTTTAGCATATGCTATATAACATATTTTTACAATATTGTAGAGCACAAAAGTTCAATTAATTTTGGTTTGAAAATAATTTTAAAGGAAATATTGCTTGCTGCACCGATTATTTTACTCTTTAAAAGAATTTGTTTTTGCTTTTTTAAATGGTTATTCCTCAGAATAATCCCTAGAGGTTTTGCATTAAACAATTAAACAACAACTATAAAGTATTACTATGAACAAGATTAACACGTATGCTGGATTTATTGCGCTAGCGGGTCTTTTAGTTTTTTTAGTTTTCAACTTTTCCAACAGACAAAAAGTTGTTTACGTTGACACCACCGTTTTAATGGGCAAGTACCAAGGTATGATTGATGCCAAGGCTGAATTTCAGAAAAAAGCAGCAACATGGCAGGCCAACATGGATACTCTTATTAAAAACTTTCAGGATGAACTCAAAGCTTACGAAAAAGAGCGTTCTACTATGACCGCCAAGGAAAAAAGCCTTAAGGAAGAGCTACTCAACAACCGCCAAATGCAGGTGAACCAGTACCGCGAGGCTATGGCCATGAAGGCCCGCGAGGAGGAGCAAAAGATGACCCAAACTGTACTCAACGGGGTTAACGACTTTGTTAAGGAGTACGGCAAGAAGAAGGGCTACCGTTACATTCTGGGCGCAAATGGCAGTGGCAGTTTAATCTACGCAAACGAAGCCTACAACATTACCGAGGATCTCCTGAAAGGGCTAAACGAGGAGTACAGCAAGGTATCGGGAAAAAAATAACACCTAGCCGAGTTAAAAATGCTACTGCTAAAAAAAGTTACTAGGAGTACCCGTTTAACCATTGCTCTTTTAGGCTTTACCCTAACCGCAATGCTTGTTGGATGCAAGGGGAAAGTCTCGGAAGCAAAATTAACGGACTATATAAAAAATCCAAAAAATGGTTTATTTCACGAGAAAACCGTGAATGGTGTTACCTACCAGGTGTACTACCGGCCCTCCGATTTTATAGTTAAGCAAATGCTAAGCGCGGAGGATTCCATAACCGAGCAAAAGGTGGATAGCCTGAGGTCAGAGATTGGAAAGCAGCTGTACTTTATAGTTGCCATTAGCCGCAGGGGGGCCGATGTGCTGGAAAGCTTTGCCGGCGATAGGGTCACCTACTCCGCCATGGTGCAGCAGCTGGCCTTTGGGCTGTACGAGCAGGTTACCCTAACCACCAACTTAAGCGATACGCTCCAGCTGCTGGATTACGTGTACCCCCGAACCTACGGCTACTCCGGTACGGCCAGTATGCTATTCACCTTTGAGCGGAAGGACTTACAAAGGTACGAATGGCTAAGCCTGCAAGTTAAGGATTTTGGCCTCAAAACTGGCGATTTACGCTTTAAATTCTACACAGACGATATACAGGAAACCCCTGAACTAAATTTTGAACTGAATAACAACTAACCCGTATGAACAAGCTTAGAGTTCTCACCGCTCTTCTCCTAATAGGGATTTACACCAGTACAACAGCCCAGAACACAGGGCCCGTGGCCCCCGAGGCCGTGGCCTTTGAGCCCGTGGATGCCAACAACATGGTAAACATGGTAACGGGCGATTTTTCCTACGTTATACCCATACTCCATGTGCCAGGGCCTGGCGGTGGATACCCCCTGGCGCTCTCCTACCACGGGGGCGTGGCCATGGACCAGGAGGCCAGCTGGGTGGGATTGGGCTGGAACATTAACCCGGGGGCCATTAACCGTTCCATTAACGGGGTGCCCGATGACTGGTTACAGAAATTACTTGCAACCGAGGTGTACGCCGACCTTGGTACCTACGAAACTTATACCATCGGTGCGGGTGTTTGCTTGGGTAGTGATGCTCTGGTGAGTCTTGGCGGCTCATACACATGGGGTAGTTACCGTGCATTTGGAGTTAACATTGGGGCGGGAAAGGAAGGTGTTCTTTTTGCAGGGTTAAGTTTTAATACCGAGAGCGGGGTCGGGCTAAACGTGGCGACTGGCCCATTATCCTTTGCTATTGATCAGAACGGCACCATGAGCCTAGGGGTAAGCGCTACTGCCTGGACTGGTGGAGATAGCGGAAAGGGTCTTGGATTTTCTAGCGGACTAGACATAACCTTTAGTTCCGGCAAGTTTTATGGAAGTATAACTGCAATGGGGGTTGGGCAATCGTTCCCCCTTAGCAATTCGTTCAATGACGACGATATTCATAGCAGCTCAAGTGGATTTTCAATATCCGTTTCTGCGTATTTCTTCTATGCCTCCTTTAGCCATCAGAAAACGCACTACTGGCTGTACAGGAACTATAAGGATGAGTACTATGGCATTCTATATACAAGAAGTGCTGAGATTGGCGAGGATGATGTTAATTACTATGGTTTGCAGAAAAAGAATGTGAAGATGGATAGTTACATTATTCCGTTCGACAAGGAGTCCTACTTTAACAGCGACTCTGCGGCAGCCAGGAACAACTTGCTTTACGCCGCGTACGATAACTACAACGTTTCGGCTCAGGGTCTAATGGGCAATATTACACCAAGACTATACACCAATATAGTGCTTACCCACGACAGCTATTTCCTTAATAGCGAGAAAACAAAGGAACTTGTATGGCACTTCTGGGGTGATGGGATTGCCAGTGGCGGGGCTTTTAACCCACAATTCTACTTCGAAAACGAAAATGCTGGTTACATGGCTGTTAACGGAGGGCGTTTTACTGGCACACAGGAGCTGACCAGCATTCAGTACCAGAACAACTACTCCACAAATTACCAGTACAACGGAAAAAACTATAATGGACATACCAACAACAGGAGAGTCTCAGGTAACTATATACAGTGGTTCACCAACAGAAATATTGCCAATAACACGGCCAAAGGGCTTGGGTTAATTCAGGATAGTATATACTCCCACTTAAGAGGGGATGACAAACTCTTCGATCCCGATGGAATTGGCGCATTTACAATAACTGCCCTCGATGGCAAAACCTACCATTTTAGTTTGCCTGTTTATCAGGATTGCGAGGTTCTAAGAAAAAACGGCGAGAAGACTGGTGATTTTATGGAGAAACGAAAAATGGATATGTATGCATTCAGCTGGCTTTTAACGGCTGTTACTGGACCCGACTATTTCGACACCAACAACGACGGATTTGCGAACGATGGAGATTACGGCTACTGGGTAAATTTTAAGTATGGAAAGTACGGCGATTTTTACTTTTGGCAGTTCCCTTACGATTTGGCTGGAAAAACCTACACCACGTATAAAGATGAAATTATGTGGGGAGGGAAGCAAATCTACTACCTAAACAGCGTTGAGACACCAACCCACGCTGCCTATTTTTTGAAAAAAGAGCGCTTGGATGGTTTAAGCAACATGGAAAGTAGCAGGAAAATCACAGATACTATCTATATGAAATCTGGGAAAATACCTCCTGGTGACTGGAACATAAACACTCAACCATTATTCTATAAATACTCTAAAAGTATAAACTACTCATTTACCAAAAAGTTAAAACCATTAATGCTTGATAGAATTATCTTGCTAAAAAAGAATGCGAGTCCACATATTGCTAAACAAAATGACACAAATGAGAAAATAGGAACTGCTACTTATACAAGATTACTTAAAACAACCTTGCCTTATTATGAAAGGAAAATTGAGTATCTAAGAGATTTCTATGCAAATCATGGAGAGGTCTTAATTTCAAACGAAATAACAAATTTGGTTGAAATAGAAAAAAATGCTCAAAAAACAATCGAGTTTAAATACGGATACAATCTTTGCTCAAACACTCCCAACTCCGATGCTCCCAATAAAGGTAAACTAACATTAAACTCAGTATCAATAAAGGGTACAAATAATAAAAAAGTATCGCCCGATTATATATTTAGTTACAACCAGCTTGGAACAAACTCCTTTAATAAGACCAACAAAGATCTTTGGGGCTATGATAAGAACTACCCTGAAAACTGGAGTTTAAAGGAAATTATACTGCCAACAGGGGCAAAAATTGGAGTTAACTACGAAAAAAACACTTTTAAAAATGAAGCGGTTTATAAAAATAAATTATATGTTAAGTCTGGGTCATGTACTGAAACCTCAACAATTTTAAAAATTGCAGCGGACATTTCTAGTTTATCACCAGGAACTATGTTTAATTTTTCTGGAAAGATCCTTGTTGAACATCTAAAGGAAGATGTTGATCCATACAGTGGAAGTGTTATTAATTCATGGTGGGAAGGTAATTATAGTGATGTAGAAATAAATTTTGAAATAACCTCCATTTCTTTGCTTGATAGTTCTATTACATTCTCTAAACCAACTAATTTTCCAGTGGATTACGTCACAAGAACATCTATTACGACTGGCTTTATTGGAGAAATCCCCGCAGATTTTACTCAATACGGAGGAGGTACGAGAGTTAAGGACATCTTCATAACCGACGAACTAGGGAATAAGAATACTACGGTGTATAGCTACTCCAAGCCTAACACAAACCTCACCTCTGGAACAATCTGTTACTCTCCCTACGGCTTGGAGAAGAAGTATGTTCCTTACATAAGCGAACTTCCTGCACCAAAAGTAATCTATAGTCACGTAAAGGTTACCCAGAATGGCTCGCCTATTTCTACGCAGTACGAGTTTGAGGGCTACCAAGATGTTGACGATAACGTAGGGGATATAAACTTTGCCATGGGAAAACAGTTTAGAATAGAGAATATCCAAGAACCTGAACTCATTGCTCTTACAACGGGTCAGGGAAAACACCCTGGAAAAGCGTATGGTAGAAGTTCCACCATTGTCAACAACTTCAACACCATTGGTAGGCTAAAATCGGTTAAAACCGTCAATAACGCTAAACATACCCTAACTAGCCAACTTTATGAGTATTACGATACCAGCGAGATGAAGATTGGTTTTGATAAGGAGACCTTCAACTATTTCAAACGATATTTAACCACAAGTAATGGTTGGGTTAACTCAAATAGTATCTTTAACTTCAATGCCACCAGCAAATCCACCTACCCCAACCAGCTCAAGTCGGTCAAGTACGTTTCCGACGGCTACCAGAAGACCGTCTACAACGATTTATTCGACTTTTACACCGGAAACGTTCTTGCCACCCGCACAGTTGACTCGGACAACAAGGAGTACGTGACCGAGCTGCTTCCCGCCTACAAAGTTTACGGCGAGATGGGGCCAAAGTCGCTCGACACAGCCAACGCGAATATGCTATCGCAGGAGGCCGCCACGCTATCCTACATCTACGATGACCGCAACTATAGCTATAAACCCGTTGGAGTAAGCGTGCAAACCTGGAGCAACAACTGGGTGGAGCGCAACTTTAACAATACTACAGGAGTGTATGAGGATGAGGCTCTACCCAACGTTTGGCGTAAGCATAAAACCTTCGCCTGGGGTGGAGAGCTGGTGTACAACCCGCTAAGCGGTGTACAGGGTCACTACGGAGCAGATTTTGCCAACTACAACTCTCCGGATTCTCTTATTGCGAACTGGTCGGTTTTTGATGGCGATGGCATTAACGGCTGGGTTAAAACCAGCGAGGTAACCCGCTACAACCGCTACTCCATGCCGTTGGAAATAGCGGATATCAATAACAGAAAGGCATCGAGCAAAACGGATGTGGATGGAGTAAATACTGTTTCATCAGCAAGCAATGCGGGGCATAGTGAGTTTACAAGCTGTAATTTCGAGCGGAATAAACTCTTGAATTCTCAGAAGGTTGGATTCAATGGAGAGGTAGTTGCTTCTACGTCGCGTTGTAATGTACTGGTATCGAGTTCTGCACCATCAAACGTAAATGGAATAAAAGTTGCCAGTCAAGATGCCCATACCGGCTTCTACTACCTACGCTTAATGGGAGGGACTCTCCCTTCTACCAAGAGTGGTGTTGGAGGCCCTTACGCCCAAGTTACACCCGCGAAAAACAAAACGTACAGGGTATCGGTATGGGTTCATAAAAATTCTTCCAACGCCATCCTCGGGGTAATCTATGGTATACTACCCGCAAAGACAACACTTACTGAAAATGTAAGTATTAACAGTAGCAACTCAAAGCAGTTTGGCGATTGGAAATTATTCTCAACCACATTTACCCTACCCAACCTCGCCATTCAAGAACTGTTCTGGGGGGATGCTCTTTTTTACGTGGACTGTTCTGGTGCGGGAAATACTGCCTATATCGACGACTTCCGCGTTCAGCCCATGGATGCCTCGGTGAGCTCCTACGTGTACGACCCAATTTCCGATGCCGTAACCTACATCCTGAACAACGACAACATCGCCACCAAGTACGAGTACGACGATGTTGGCCGCCTAAGGGCCACCTACAAGGAGACCGAGGCCGGTTTCAAGAAGGTATCGGAGCACAACCAGGGCTTCGCAAGGCCCACCGACGGGGTGTTCACCCTGAACGGAGGGGTTGGCTACAATACATGGGTTGATCTGTACAACGAAACCCGCAATGTGACTATTTCTGCCAATGTAACAAACAATGACCTTGTTCCCAATATAATTAATATCGGAATTGGGTTGGAGGGTTTCCCAACTCAAAACCTTAGCGGTACAGTAGAAGCAGGAAAGTCTCGCTCATTCAGCGCAACATTCAGCCTGCCGTTAACTACCAGCTCAAGCCCAAAGGCCACCATAACTGGCGATATTACCGCGGAAAGGATAATAACCATACCGGTTACTCCTGCCACGCTTAAGTTGGTGAGCCTTACTGCAGATATGGATGAGGTGAATAATGGGGGGTCTGTTAACATATTTGCTACATTTAAGAATATTGGTAATACTACTGGTACTTTCAACAACCTATTGTGGGAGCATATTACACCCAACGGTGTTGTTACAATACCAATGGAGTCGTTCTCCCTAAATTCAGGGGGCACCATTTCTAGGTGGATAAACCTGGATAATTTACAGATTGGAGCCCATTCAATAGGAGTTACAAGCAATGGTAGTCAAATTGGAGATCATGTTGTTGTTTCATGCTCAAACGACCGCATAATCCCAACCGAACCAGTACTTGAACAATAATAAAAAATTAATAAATCATAAAAATATACTCATGAAAGGCAATGATTTATTCATACAAAATAAACGGTTAAGTATAGCCCGTAGGTTTGCCATTATACCTTATCTAACCATTTTATTTATAATTTTCCCTGCTTTCAGCAGCTATGCACAGCCTACAGCTTCGGCAGCATCCAGTGTAACAGCAAACTCATTTACAGCCAACTGGAGCAGTGTCTCTGGAGCCATTAGCTATCGGCTCGACGTATCCACTAGTAGCACATTCGCCAGTTTTATTTCGGGCTATAATAACGTTTCGGTATCTGGAACAAGTAAATCGGTCACCGGCTTAAGTGCAAATACCGTGTACTACTACCGCGTTAGGGCGGTTAAGGTTCTTGGCGGAACAACCGGAAGCTCCAATGTGATTTCTGTTTCCACATTGCTCAATAAACCAATCTTTAGTGTCTCAACCAACATCTCTTCCACCTCCGTTACTATAAATTGGAGTGCTGTGGCAGCAGCAACTAGCTACCAGTTGGATGTTTCCAACAGCAGTAGTTTCAGCTATTTTGTTGGGGTGTACAACAACCACCCTGTTAATGGCACAAGTATTACTGTTACGGGTTTAAATCCCAGTACAATCTACTTTGTAAGGGTACGCGCTATTAATTCATCCAACACATCAGCAAACTCTTCAACCTTAACAATAGAAACAGCACCTTACCCGCCGATGGTATATTCCGCAACAGAAATTACTAACAATTCTTTTAAATGTAACTGGTTCAAAATAACAGAGGCAAATGGGTACTACATTGATGTTTCTCTAAACATCAGTTTTGACAGCTTCCTTCCCGGATACAACAATGTGTTTGTTGAACAAACCGTGCTAATTCCAGAAGAGGGTGAACCAACAGACCCCAATGCGCCTATTCCAATCAACCCACTTAACATACCAAACCCCTCACTCACTGTTACTGGCCTAAATGCAGGCACAACCTACTACTATAGAGTAAGAGCCTCTGGTGGAGGTGGAACCTCTTCAAACTCTAGTACAGTTGAGGTTATAACAACGTCTAACCCTCCATCAGCAATATCCTCGTCCAGCATTACATCCACATCTTTCACAGTGGCTTGGAGCCCGGTGGTAGGGGCATCGAGCTACGCCATCGATGTGTCAACTAGCAACAACTTCTACAGCTACGTTAGCGGCTACAGCAACGCCGCCGTTCAGGGAACCAGCACGGTTGTGTCGGGTCTTACCCCTGGCTATACCTACTACTACAGGGTGAGAGCCGTCAATGGCTCTGGTGCATCAGCAAACTCAACCACACTTTCGGTGCTAACCATTCCAAGTTCCCCAACTGCCAAAGAGGCAACAGAAATCACCAAGAGCACATTTATTGCCAGCTGGAATTCCAAAATTGGAGCATCATCCTACCGGTTGGATGTTTCAACCCAGCCCGATTTCAGCAGCTACGTGGAGGGCTACGCCGATTTATCCGTAAGCGGGTTATCCCGGAGCGTCACAGGCCTAACCTCCGCCACACCCTACTACTACCGTGTTCGCGCAGTGAATGCCTCGGGGGTGTCGGACAACTCGAACACCATCCCGCTGCAAACCGTGGCCGACGATGGCGTAACCGTTTACGCGGGAACCGATACCAAACCCAAGAACTGGACGGAAAGCAAGGTGTTCAACGGTAACGAAACTGTGGTTGGCCACACAAGAACCTACTCAGACTGGACTGGGCGTAGCGTACAGTCGCAGTCGGCCGATTTCACCACGGGCAGGGCTGTAGTGTCGGCTGTGGTGTACGATAGCCTTGGACGTCAGGCCATAACCACCCTGCCTGCGGCGGTTATCAGCCCCAACCTCTCCTACAAGCCCGACTTCTTCACCGATATACTGGGCAAGAACTACTCGCCCGTCAACTTCGATGGCGACAAGCTGAACTCCCCCGAGCGGGTTAACGCCGCGCTGCCCGAGGGGCTGGGTTGGTACTACAGCGCGTACAACACCGCCGAGCCCAACGTGGCCGAGAGCACGCACCCATACTCCCGGGTGGAGTACAGCAGGCTAACCGGACAGGCCCGCAGGAGCGCCGCCGCCGGGGAGCACTACAAAATGGGCTCTGAACACGAAACCTACGGGTTTACCGTGCCGGCCTCCATCGATGAGCTGGGGCCCTACGCCAGCAATAAGGGGCTGCCCTCGTACGGCCTCTACAAGTCCATCGGCGTGGATGCCGATGGCAAGGCCTACGCCACCTTCACCGATGCCAAGGGTAATACCATTGCTACTGCAAGGGTTGGGGGGAGTACTACCACTACCTCCTACGTGTACCCATCATCGGACTTCTGGGTTGATATCTACATCGGCGAGGGCTGCGAGAATACGCTCGTGTTACCTAGTGCTAACTTTGAAATATACAACCTAGGCAACGATCAGCATTTTAAGACCCTTTCCGGAACCAATACGGCTACCGCAATCGAGAAGGGATTCTACCGGATTAGGCTTATTGCCTCGGAAGGAGTCCCCAGCAGTGATTTCGTAATTAGCTACAGTACCAGGTACTCCGAGCTTTCCCTGTACGTTTACGATGATTTGGGCCGCTTGCTGAAATCGTACTCCCCAAAAGCGGTGGAGACCAACAGCCCAGCGCCCACAATCACCTACAAGTACAACTCGCTGGGATGGCTCCTGGAGACCAACAGCGTGGACGAGGGGCTTTCGCAGTTTGTGTACCGCAGGGATGGCTCCATCCGCTTCTCGCAGAACGCCAAGCAACGCGCCGAGGCCGGTGTCAGCGTTTTCTCCTACACCAGCTACGACGCCTCGGGCAGACCGGTGGAGAGCGGCGAGTACAGGGGTACAGTGGCTTTTGCCACCACCATGAACCCCGAAACAACCCTACCCGCTGCCGATTGTTTCGACAGAACCCTTACCACCTACGATACCCCCGATGCCACCCTGAACACGCTTAAGGCTGGGTATATTCAGGACTTCACCGCGGGCAGGGTGTCCAAAACCCAGAACGACAGCTGCACCACTTGGTACAGCTACACCTACGATGGTCGAGTGGACTGGATTGTGCGCCAAGTGGGCGGAATGAGCCCCATCAGCGTGAACTACACCTACGACTTCAACGGCAACGTGACCAACGTGGTGTACCAGAAGGATTCGGGGGCCGAAAGGTTTGAGCATATCTACACCTACGATGCCAACCTACGCCTGGACTCCGTTTTTACCAGGGCGCTAGCTACTGATACCAAAACCCTACAGGCCAAGTACCACTACTACGCCCACGGCCCGCTTAAGCGCGTGGAGTACGGCGGAAACCTACAGGGCGTGGACTACACCTACACCGAGAACGGCGCGCTGAAGGCCATTAACGATCCCTTGCTTTCGTCCGACGATCCGGGTAAGGATGGGTACTCTGGTACTCACAGCGGTTTTGGGCAGGACCTGTTCGGCATGGCGCTCGACTACTTCAACGGCGACTACATCCGTAAAAACACCAACATTGGATCCATGGCCGGGTCCGATGGCGACAGCTTCGGCGGCCTGATTAAGGCACAGCGCTGGCGTACCCGCCATGCCAACGTGGAGCCAAACTCCGCCGACCAGAGCTGGCTATACAGGTACACCTACGATAGCCGTGGCTACCTGACCGACGCCAACTTTGGTACCTACGACCGCTCCACCACCACTGCGGTAACTGGCGACGCCTACAGCGAAAAGGGCATAACCTACGACATAAACGGCAACATCACCGCCCTTACCCGCTACAGTAGCAACAGCACGCTGATGGACCAGATTGCCTACACCTACGGCAACAGCAGCAGGCCCAACCAGCTGACCAGGGTGAACGACTCCGCCCCCGATAACACCTTTAGCGCGCTACCCAGCGGCGAGAGCAGCTTTACCTACAACGAAATTGGGCAGATGGTTAGCCGTACCGAGGGCGGTGTAACCGAGTACTACCAGTACACCCCGTACGCCTTGGTGGAGGGTGTTTACACCGATGCTGCACTAACCAGCCCCAAGGTTCGCTACGCCTACGACGAGAGCGGGTTCCGCTACTGGAAGAAGGAGTACACCACGGCCGATAAAACCGAAACGTTCTACATACGCGATGCCTCCGGCAACATACTGGCCACCTACGAGAAGAGGGGCACTGCTGGCATAGCCCAAACCGAGCTGCCCGTGTACGGCAGCGGCCGCATTGGGGTGATAACCCGGGGCGATATGCACACCACCTACGAGCTCACCGACCACCTGGGCAACGTACGCGCCCTATTTGGCAAGGATGCCGGCAACGCGGTGAGGATGGAGGGCTACACCGACTACTACCCCTACGGCATGGTGATGCCCAACCGCCAGTACACGCTGGGCAGCCGTTATCGCTTTGGCTACCAGGGGCAGTTTGCCGAGAAGGACGAGGAGACCGGCCTGGACCACTTTGAGGCCCGCGACTACGACAGCCGCCTGGGCCGCTGGCTGGTTAACGACCCTGCAGGGCAGTTCTGGAGTCCGTACCTTGCCATGGGGAATAACCCGGTGAGCGGGGTGGATCCGGATGGGAGATTTTGGCAAGAAATGGGGAACTGGTTCAAAACTGGAATGTGGATTTCAAATGCAGGATTAGATTTCATGAATAAAACCCCTGGTGCAAGTTATAATGGAATGAATACAGTTGGATACAGTTTAGACGGCGGAGCTGCAGTTACTAAGTTTTCTTCAGTCAACGATTTTTGGAAACCAGCAGAATGGATATATAATAATCCAATGAGATATGGACCATTTCTTCACATTCCTGACATGATAACTTTTAGTTTTGACGCAGGAGCCATCCCTATTTATGGAGGTGGTGTAAATGCGCAAATTAATATATTATTCAGAGGACCTGAAAAAGGAATTTTTGTTACACACTCATATTCAAACAGAGGAGGAGTTGAAGGTGATATTGGTGTTAATATTGGTGTTGCTTATTTTATGGGAAATGCGAAGCATATCACAAGGTCTTCATATCTTGGTAAAGGTTGGGATATTGATGGTGGTATTGGGTTTGCAGGTGGCAATGCATATTTGTCATTAAGTGATGATAATAGAATTATGTGGACTGGTGCGAAGTTTGGGGTTGGTGTTACTTTGGGATTATCAGTTGGGAAAGGAGAAACCATACATGGTTTACCAAAGGATAATTGATAACTATTAATTTTGTTTGAATACTGACGCTTTCAAAATCAGCAATCAAAATTATTTGGGAATCACTTATATTTGAATAATATATAGAAAGTAAAAATTATGG
>CAZTVB010000016.1:0-16313 GCA_964616315.1 uncultured Rikenellaceae bacterium | reverse complement strand
TTGGCTATTTTGCTGAAGAAGAAACGGAGCGAGCAGTTCTTATAGCTCGATAGAGCCGTTGGCGAAAGGTATTTTCCTTCCTTTTCGGTAGCAACGTATTTGCTTAGGATTGAGAGGATTTTATCGGTTTTCTTTACTGCGATTGTGGGTTCGGGTGTTAACCCAAGGTCGAACTTAACCCTGATTCTATCAATATTTAGCCCCGATTCCATTATCAGCTGAAGGATATAACGGCTCATTTCGCCTGACCGTGTGCCTTCGGCCTTATCAGTATAAACTAGGTAGATATTGTTGGCACGCTGTATTAGACGGTAGAAGTAATAGGCGTAAATGGCATTTTGATGCCTGTAATCGGGCAATCCGTAAGCAAACCTCAGGCTGGGTGTTATGAACGATGGTTTGTGGGTAACTCCGGGCAGAACGCTATCGTTCATCGATAGAATTATAACATTCTCGAAATCGAGCGTACGGGTTTCGAGGAATCCCATTAGCTGAACACCTGCAAGCGGCTCGCCCGAGAACGATACACGCTGTTCGGCCATTGCCTTTCGGAAAAGCACTCGGTAAATTTTGGGGTTGATATCACCCTCGAACTCAGGTAAAACATCGCCCAACCTATTCAGCGCTTTAAATACCGTGAAAAGGAATTCCAGTTCAAGCCTGATATTTCCGCTTAGTTCATTGCTGCTATGCTTTAAACCATTGGAAATATCCTTTACAAGCGCCGCTAGGTAACTATTTAGGTTGATACCGCTTTTTTCTAGAGTGAATATCTTTGTAAAGGTTGGGTTGATGCTTAGGGTAGCGGTATCGATGTTGATTAACTTGCGCTCTACTATTCGGTTCAGTAGTTTAGTAGAGTCGTCGCTGGCTATCTGCTTAATGTAAGGATGCGTTAGTATATTCTGAACATCGCGGTAGTAGAACTTTGAGTCGTTAACGCTTTGCCGGGCATTGGTTTGTAGGCCAATTAGGTTATCAACAAGGCTGTAGGCCGCAGTGTCCCTTATGGGATAACCCATTGTTATGTTTACCTCATCTAGCTCATCGGGTAGTGCCGATAGAACAGGGAGAAGCAGTTGTTCTTCGGGCAGAACCAAGGCCGTGTTAATATCAATTTTATTGGTGCTTGTTTTTAAATTTGATAGAATATCGGGGACTAGCTTTGCCTGTGCCACGTTGGAAGGAGATGCAACAAGTTTAATGGTCTTACTTGTACTGAAATTGCTGAAATGCTCGTGGCTAAGGCTGTTGGGGAACTCTTTCAGGTTATCGGCCATAAACATTGCGGCCTCGTTCCTGTAATTGTCGCCCTGCATATAGTACTTGTCGTAATCCCAGTAAAACAGAGAGTTTTCGAAACGTTTTAGGTGATGAAAGAGAATCCTCTCGCAGCTGTTTAGCGCGTTGAAACCAATCAATGCATACTTTCCCGTAACCATCGGTTGTTTGGCACTCTTCAACTTTTCAGCGGCCACCCTGTAGGCTAAGCCTTCGTAAGCTATTCCTTGTGTAATAAGCGAAGTGGTGAATTGGTTGTAGATTCCGCCCAACTTCTCCCAAATGTCGGAGTAACGCGAACGGATATGCGAGTCGGCAGTATCGTTCAGCAGATTCAAAAAATCCTGCAGGGCTTTGAGATGTTCCTCATCGAACTCATCAAACTTCTTGTCAATCTCCTTTAAATCCTTAACGTTGGCGAAAATCTTCGACGAATCCACAAGGTACTTATCCACCTGGTCGAAGTCCGAAATCATTACGTTTCCCCAGAAAAAGAAATCGTCGAACGATTCCTGACTGCCCGTGGCAATTTGGTACTGCTTGAAAAGTTGATGGTTCAGCAGAAGCGGGTCGGTAGGCTTTAGTTCCGCTATTGCAAACATCAAATCGTTGATAGTGGTAACCTTGGGCTGCCAAATGGGCTTGCTCAACTCGGTTGCAAGGTACTTAGTGAAAAACAACGATGCCCTCCGATTCGGAAAAACTAGGTTAACCTCGGAGATACCATCGCCGAAAACTTTATATAAATCCTTGGCAACTAAACTGAGAAATGATTCCATTATCTGAAATTTAGTGGAAAGGTAGTGGTTTTTGACTTTTTGTCCAAATTGAGGAAGTTGCAGAAAGGAATATAAAAGATATGTATTTGGTCGATTTTGGGGATAAAACTAAAGAACGACTCTGAGAAAAAACTCAAGTCGTTCTTTTAATTCAGTTTCATTGAAGAAAACTACGATTAACAATTAGTTGGTTAATGTATTGAATCCTCTTCGTTTAATATTATTGTTGAGTAATGAGTCGGCAATTGCTTCCGATATTGGAAAACCATGATTTAACTCTAGCCAGAAAAATTCACCCGAAGGGTTTACCTCTAGGAAGATATATCTGTCGTCGTTTGTCACAATCATATCAATAGCTCCGTAATTGAGTTGAAAATAATCCATTAGTTGAAGTAGTTTCTTTTCAATATCAGCAGGTAGTTGATACTCATTCCAGCTGTTAATAAGTTCATGGCCTTGCTTTCTCCAATCATTTTTAGCCTTATTGTTATCTTTCGAGTTAATTGAAGAAGTAAAAACCTTGTCGCCAACAATAGTAATTCTCAGTTCTAATTTCTTCTCGATGTTCCGCTGAAAAGTCATCGGGCAATACTGGAGACCGTCTAATTCGTCGATATCCTTTTCGGAGATAGGATTTGTGAAAACTACATTTTCAATTCCATTCTCATAAATAGCAAACGATGCCTGCATTTTAGTAATCACATTTCCATTTAATGCATGGTAGAAGGAGGGTACGGATGCAGGGTTGTTGGTAATTAGTGTTTCGGGAATTTCGAGTCCCAGCTGTGCGGCAACCTTTAGCTGTAGTTGCTTGCAACCTGCTTGCTTAACGGTCCAGTAGGAATCCAACTGGAACACATCCAACGAACTAAGTAAACCAAAGAATGTTCTACGGCTTTCCTCAACAGATGGAACCCTAAACTTATCTTCGAGAACCGAGCCTAAATTTGCTCCAAGAGCAAGCCTTCTGTACCAAAGTGATTCAATATCTGATAAATTGTAACTTCCACTTTCAGTAATAAGTTCAATATTCCACCTGTTATTCAGGAATTCTACATTAATTGCCGAGGAGATTGGGTAGGTATCGGTATTGAATCGGATAGGCATTCCTCCTTTTCGAATTATTGCTTCTGAAACATTTTTAATGCATGGATTATCGTCACTTTTGGTGATTATTAAAACTTTCTTCATATTATCGTTTCTTATTTTTTGTTCTATTAATAAGTGTTGATGCAATGGTCTCGGCTATAGGATACCCTAAATCTCTCTGTAGCATTCCCCATTCGCCTGTTGGGTTAACTTCAAGAAAAATATACTCGTTTTTAGCTGTTTTAATCAAATCAATAGCGCCAAATAGTAATCCCATGGCATTCATGTATTTGGTTATTGCTTTGCAAATAGTATCAGGAAGTTGATATTCCTGCCAGTAAACTTCATCGGGGTTTGCTAAACGACAATCAATTTTCCCTAAAGCAGTTTTCGATGTATCAATTTTTCCTGTAAAAAAATTACCATCGATATAGATAACTCTAAGTTCATATTGTTTTTCAATCAGTTCTTGGAACATGAGAGGGCAAAATGATACTAGTTCAGCATCTTTTATGTCGCCCTCTGTAACCTTGCTGGTGTGCAGAAACATTCCTCCGCCTTGCATAGAAGTGCTGAGGGCTGTTTGCATTTTTACAATGATGTTTCCATTATTAGAGTGGTAGAACTCTTCAAGACTGGCTTTACTGTTTGTTACAATTGTGCTGGGTATTTTTAAGCCTATACGTTCAGCAACCTGAAGTTGGACTGATTTATTGCTTGAATGGTAAACGTTTATGAAAGGGTCTATCCATGTGATGTTATTTAGGGTGTAAAAGAAGCCTTTTATAACCTCTAACGATTCGTTAAAGCACCCCTCGCCATATCTTGGGTCGATTGAACTATCTATAACTGGTGAAAAGAATTTACGTAACCAAACGCCTTCGATATCTTTTGCATAAATCAAATTATCCTGATAGCAAATTGCATCATGTTGATGTGTTCCAAAACGTTTAGTAATCTCAATCTTAGAGGGAAACTCATCAGTGTTTAATCGTATGCTTTGATAACCTTCTTGTTCGAGACTCGATTTTACTAAATCAATTGTATAGTAATCTTTTGCGTGTGTAAAGAGTAAAAACATAGTTGTGCAATAAAAATTATCGTTTTACATTATTGCATAAGCAAAACGTAAAACGATAATAATATTCAATTATGAAAATGTTATTTTATTTTCCAATCAATACCTTCATCATCATCAGATGGATACTTCATTGTTACATTTTCATCGTCATCGGAAGGGGCTTTAAGGGTTACGTAAGGAGGTCTAATGGCACCTTTAACATTTTTTTCTTCCTCGTTTGAAAGTTGATTCTCTAGAAAGCGTGCGAAAAAAGGTTTTTTCATGGTTGAAAAGTTTTAAGTTAAACAATAGTTAAAAGTAAAAGATGCCATAAATGTATGACATAATTCCTGTAATTCAAATAAATTGTTTTGGAATAAAGTTTATTTTATAAACAATTGTCAGCTTTTTTGATACAGCCTTCCCTGCCAGGTATTTCGTTGTTCAAGAATTTTTTCGAGCATAACCATTAATTGGTCAGTGCGGTAGTTGCCCCAGGGTGGCGTAGCCAAGTATCGGGGAGGAGCCTCGCCAGTAAAGCGTTCCACTACAAAAGTGGGATTGAGTTGCTCCAGAAAATCAACCATAAAGTTGAAATACTCCTCCATTCCGAACAGGTTGAACATTGAAGGATTCTGCTGATACTGCAACTCCATGGCAGTCCCTTTGATTATCTGTAGTTGATGGAATTTTATAGTGCTAAGCGGAAGTTTTGAGAGTATGGCTGCCTCGGCCATCATTTCATCGCGCGATTCGCCTGGTAGGCCAAAAATTATATGTGCTCCTGTTTTAATGCCTCGTTTATGGGTTTCCTCTATGGCCCAAACCGATTTTTCGAAGTTGTGTCCACGATTAATCAGCTCCAGCGTTTTGTTGTAGCAACTCTCCACACCGTACTCAAGTGCTATGTAATATCTTTTGGAAAGTTTCTGAAAATAGTCGAGTTTTTGCTCATCAACGCAATCGGGGCGAGTGCCAATAACCAATCCAATAATTTTAGGGTTTGAAAGCGCCTCGGAGTAGAGTTTCTTCAACTTATCCAAAGGAGCATGAGTGTTGGAGAAGGCCTGAAAGTAGGCTAGGTACCTATCGGCTCTTCGGTAGCGCACAGCGTGGAACTCTATACCCTCATCAATTTGCTGGGTTATTGATTTTGAAGGAGTGCAGTAGCTTGGGTTAAAGGCATCGTTGTTGCAGTAGGTGCAACCTCCAGTTGCAACGGAGCCATCGCGGTTAGGACACGTAAAACCCGCATCGATGGTGAGTTTCTGAACACGCCCACCAAACTCGCGCTTAAAGTAGTTTGAGTAGCTGTTAAATCGCCTATTATCGCCCCAAGGGTATGACATTTTAGTTGATAGTTGATGGTTGTAAGTTGATAGTAAAAGATCTGCAATTTATAGAAAAAACATGGAACACTTCATTCTGGTATTTTCTGAGTCATATAAAGGACGTATTTCTGTCCTTCCAGTTTGTGGTAGTATATGATTCGGTTATCGGGCGATATAGTTGCAGCCTCAACAAACCCTTCAATCATATCAATTCTGTATGGCTTTCGGAATGGTTCATCAACGCTTTCGCGTGTAGAAACATAGATTTTGGGCATTGATGTTTCAGAAATAGGAGAATCAACCCTTGTGAAGTAAAGTTCAAGCATATTGGATGATAGACAAGCGGCATATTCTAAGGCGGAAGTATTGATATTTTGGACTAAATCCGAATTTATTCTTTGGAAACCAATGTCAGTTTTTTCTGCAATCGCGATATCGGCTTCATATGGGCCTCCATTTTCATCGAATCGTCCATCAACAAAGTATAGGAAGTTACCGTCCTTGCTCACTTCTACATCAAAATTAACCCAGCCCGCCTGATTTTTCGAGAGTTCTGGGACTAAAGTAATATTGGAAACACTATCGTTGTCGAATTGTCCAGTATAAATAGTTGCGAGTGTTTGGTTGTAGCTTCGGGTTGAAACGAGGTAAAAAGTATTGGAATTATCCATAGTAGCCACACCATCTAAACTTTCGGTGTTAACTCCTTTCAGTTCGCCCTTATACTCGAATGTTACATCATTAATTCGCTTAGCAAAATGTAAATTAGTATTTATAGAGGGATGGTTGGAGTTATTGAAAAACAAAGTTTCTCCATCGGACGAAAGGAATGGTTCCATTATATCGGCACTATATCCATTTATGGTTACAAGTTGTGGTTGTCCAAATGTTATTAATCGGGAATTGGGTTCCGATTCGTTTTTCGAACAAGCAAAAAGAAAAATTAGTATATAAAATAACCCCTGCTTCATTAAACAAATCTACAAAAGTTGATGGTATAAAAACAAAAACCACCCCAAAATTTGGAGTGGTTTTCGGCTTGCTCAAAAATAAACTCTTAAGCCTTATTTTTTAGGATAATTACTTCGATGATTTTTTGTGATTGCTCATCGGAAATACCCATTTTGCTCTTAAGCATAGCAATAACTGCTTCTTCCTCTTTTTCAACAGAACCATCGGCTAGTACAAAGTCAACAGCGTTGGTGTAAACAGTTGGGCGAAGCTCGGCAGGAATTTTATCTACAGCCTTATCAAGTAAACCTTCAAGG
Organism: uncultured Rikenellaceae bacterium; assembly: GCA_964616315.1. Taxonomy (GTDB): domain Bacteria; phylum Bacteroidota; class Bacteroidia; order Bacteroidales; family Tenuifilaceae; genus SB25. The sequence continues at coordinate 9,505 of CAZTVB010000016.1, read as the reverse complement.
CTCTTGGTTTCCTTAAGAATGCGTTGAATTTTCTTCATAGCATCTCTTAAATCGAACTTACGGAAAGTTGGACGGCTTGCAAGTAAATTTATAAGATTGATTTCCTCTTCAGGTGCAATTTCACCGTCAGCAGCCATACAAGCAAAAATAATTGCAAAAAATGCTTCTTTTTCATTCGAGATTTCAGCAGAACCTCCAAGGTTAAATAGTCCCATAGTTTTAGTAATTGAGTTTTTAATAGGAGTGCAAAAGTATTAGAAAGTTTTAAAATCCTATATTTAGTTTCTCAAATACTTTACTCACAACTCTATTAAAAATTATTAAAAACTAATTTTCAAATATTAAGTCTCCGATATCAATTACCTCCTTGTTTTGGGATAACCGCATGGTTACTTCTTTCAACTTTTGTTCCTTAGAACCGTATTTTGTGAAAAGTTGGACTTGAACGGTTACAGGACCCATTATTGTTTGTTGTGACGATCCGTAATAGTTAATCTGTACCTTATACTTTCCTTTTGCTCCCTTTTTAATTAGAAATTCTTCAGGGCCGTAACCACCAGTAAAGTCGTTGGACATATATCCTCCACTATTGGTTAATTTTCTTTGGTAATAGCATTTTTCGTTAAAAGGATCGGTTACCCACAGATCCATATCAGTATTGTTGGCATCCCAGTTCAGAACAACGCGAATATCTACTGGTAAATTCTTCAGGAATCGTTCATCGATTTTTTTTGTATCGACCTTTCCATTTGCCTCTTCAATAATTGCATTTATTTCACCTAGCACTATAACCTCAATTCCGGGGAAGCGGTTATCCCAGTTTTTCACAACAATACTGTACAGCATATCCACTGCTTTTTGGTACTCCTTGTTGACAGCATACGCTAATCCTAAATCCCTGTACGATTGGGGTTCCTCTGGTCTGAGTTTTAGCACATCCTCAAAAATACTGATGGAAGTATTTATTTCGCCAACCTGCTGGAGTTTGCGGGCTAATATTCGGAGTAACTCATAGTTTTCGAGTTTTAACTCAGCAACGTTTGAGAGAATTCTAATTGCTTCATCCTTTTTTCCTTTTTCGAAGAAGTAATCGGCCACATCGAAATAGAACGAAGGTGTTTGTTGATAATCCTTCTTAAGCAGCAAGTACTTGGTATATAGATTTTTGGTATCGGTGCTTTTCAACTCTTTTAAGTACGGAACATCAGGATCCCACTTGTTGACTTCAATGGTAGTTTGAGTTTTCTTTAGCACTACGATTTTATTTGCACTGATATCAGCCCTGTCTTCAGCAATCATAGAAAATAAAGGCTCTGATACTTCTTCTTCAACCTCCACTCCCGATACAATAGAATTGATTTGAACATTAGAGTCATTCCTGCTCACTCCGTAAGCAGTAACCACAACTTCCTCTATATTACGAGTATCTGGTTCGAGCGTTATATCAATATTTGTAATGTTGGCAGCATCTATTTCTATTGTCTTAAACCCAATAAAACTAATTTGTAGAATAGCATTTACTGGACCTCTAAGTTCAAATTTTCCATCAACATTTGTTGAAGTACCAATACTTGTTCCTCTAACCACAACCAATACCCCAGGAATTGGCATTCCATCATCAGAACTTACAACAGTGCCAGTAATTGCTTTTCTTTCAGTTGAGTACTGGCGCGATGGTAAGTTTGTCGATTGATTAACCATAATTGGTTTGGGTTGATAATTAAAATCAGTATTCCACCATTCTTCTTTTTTTTGGAACTGATACGCCACCTGGTCTATATGTAGTTTAGTAGTTCTTTTCTCCTCGTTTGTGCTATTTTCAACTATTTTGTTGTATTCGGCCAATAATTCTTGGGGTGGAATGATTTTGTACTGAGCATAGTCTTCAACTCTATCCAGCACAATTAGCGATGTGTTATTGGTTACCACAGAGTACTTTTTGCCGATTCTAGTAATTTCATCGGCATTTTTTATTGGATTAAAGTTTAGTTCGTTTAAATATTTCTGAGCCCACATTCTTTCCACTAGGCCTTTATTTTCAATGTTTCCCGAGTTAAGTTGAATTGTTTCGGTGTATACTGTCTCGTTGCCATACCCAAAATTTATTTTTAGTGTAGCAGCCTTCGATTTTAATTTTCCAACCAGCGAAAAATTATTGGTAAAATGGGTTGGGATGGATGGGTATATTTCCGAAAGTTGATTATTGTCGAATTCAGCAGAGATGAACTGCATATTTTGCTTTAAAATAAACTCGAGTGCCTGCTCAAGGCTTAGTTTTTTTAAATTCAGGTAAACCCCAGCAGTTGCAGATGAAATAAACTGTAGGTACGAGTGTTCAGCGGTCTGGCTCGATGAAACTGTAATTACAGGAACTCTTGAAAGTATTATTTCGCCTTTTCCAAAGTTGCTTAAAGCATCGCTAACAAGTATTATTTCATCGCATTTGTATTTGTTAAAATCCAGTGTGCCAAGCTGTGTTCCTCCATCGTAGGTTAGGTTTTTGATATCGTTGAATAGTTCTTCTGATTTACCGTTCTGGATGTTATACTTTTTGTTGTCAGTAATTGTGTTTGAGAACGCTATTAACTCTATGTCTAGGTTCTGAATTTTTGAGATGTATTTATCAATAAGTTTAAGTTCCGTTTCAATATCTCTACTTGCCGATGATGTTGATACATCCCAGTACAATGCAATTTTTTTAGGCAGAACTTTTTCACGCTCTTGCTTTGGCGGGAATACATTTACATAGAAATAGTTAACCTCATCTACATTACCTTTATCAACCCAAGTGTTTTTGTTTGTTTTTTGAAATGGGATTCTAAAACCCAGCTGTTTATTGGGTAAATAGTTCTCCTTTTCAAAATCGGTGATATAAGCATTCTGCCAGCGCTTAAACTGAATATTCTCAAGTTCATTATTATCAACAGCAGGAATAGTATCCTGATTTAGAACATCGACGTGAATTTTAAAGTTGGAGATAGTTTCGGAATAATTCAACGGTAACAAGTATGTGTATCCGTTGGGCGAATTAATTAATTCGCTTTCGTAGGCAATCAATGCTGTTTTGTACCCTTTAGCAGGAATTGGGTAAACTCTTGCCTTGAAATTGTTTCCTTTTGTTTTTTCGAGAAGACCTGGGTCGATATTTTGCCTAACAACGGCTTCGAATACTTGTTGTCCCTTTTGTTTTTCAACAACTACGCCTTCGCGTAATTTTCCGTTAACATCCAATGCAAACCGTGATACTGTTTGTCCTTCAGCCAAAGGAAAAACAAGTTCGCCTTCCAGTATTCTATCTGTGGAATTGTAGAAAGTCATCTCCATGGTTGTGGTTGCAATATTGCCAATGGTAACCACATCAATCTTTAGTTTGTCTATCTTTAGAGTTCTTTCTTGTTCTTTAGATTCATTTCTTATAATTAATCTAGGAGATACAAGTCCTTGTAGTTGAGTTGTTTGGGCCTGTAAGGTTAAACTTCCAAATACTATTGCCATTTGTAATAGTATTATTACAGTCAAATATTGTTTCATATTTTAAATATTTGGTAAATAAAATTAACTCAATGAATGTAGTAAATATTATGATTCAAATGCTGTTTTATTTAACAGCAAACTTTAAATGTCGTATAATTTCGGAAAATAAAAGCGCAGATTATTTATCTGCGCTGAGTTTATTATTGTATGATGGGTATATAAAAACTATTTTTTCGATTTCTTTTTCTTCTTTCTATCTCTGTTTTCAAACTCTTCCAAGTCATTGAGTAACGATTTCCAATCGTGAGAGGATTCTTCCGAAACATCAACTGTCGCTTCGTACTCTCCTTCGGTAAAGTGCATTATAGATATTGGTTTACTTAGGTATGTTTCAATTTCAGCGAGTATTTCTTTTTCCTCCGTACTACAAAAGGATACTGCTTTGCCTTTTTGATTACCACGACCTGTGCGACCCACACGATGTACGTAATTTTCTGATACTTCAGGTAAATCGTAGTTTATTACAAATTCCACATTCGGAATATCAACACCGCGAGCACTAACATCGGTGGCAATTAGAACTCTGTTCTTTCCCAATTTAAAATTGTCCATAATAGAAGAGCGTTCTTTCTGGTCCTTTCCGCTATGAATAGTTTGGCTCGAAATATTGACTCTTTCTAGCGCTTTAAGTACTCTTTCCGCTCTAACCTTTGTACGAACAAATACTAGTATTTTGCTATCAGGATTTTCGTTAATAAAACGTTCCAGGAAGAACCGTTTATCGTCCATTTCCACAAACGCAACCGAATGGTCGATATTTTTTGACACAGGGTCTTTAGGTGATATATGGATGCGAACGGCATGGCGAACTAAGCCGTAGGCTAAATCTTTGATGCGTTCATTAATGGTTGCCGAAAAGAATAACGTTTGTCGGTTTCTAGGGATTCTCCGAATTAGCTGTTCCATATCATTGATAAATCCAAGTTCAAGCATATGGTCGGCTTCGTCAATAATAAGAATCTCTACATTTTTGAACGATAAAAAACCTTGGCTAGCAAGGTCGAACATTCTTCCTGGGGTTGCAACCAGAACATCTGTTCCACTCTTAATAAGAGATATTTGCTTATCCTGCTCAACACCACCGTAAACGCCAACAACATGGAGACCTAGTCCCGTGATAAGTTGCTTAAAAACATCGGATACTTGAATGGCCAATTCGTGGGTTGGAACCATCACTAAACATCGGGTTGAATATTGCTCCTTTTGAACTTTTCGGGTTGCAAGTAGTTGTATAACAGGAATCGCAAATGCTGCCGTTTTTCCTGTTCCTGTTTGTGCAATGGCCAAAACATCCTCACCCTTTAATGTTGGAGGAATTGCCTTAAACTGTATATCGGTTGGTCTTTTAAACCCCAGCGTTTCCAAATTACGCTTTAGTGTAGGAATTAAATTGTACTGTTCAAACTTCATAAGTAGATGAGTATATTCCTTTTGCTAGAATAAAATTAGCCAATTGGAATTTGCTTTCAAACAGTATTCCTATTGCCGATGCAAAACTACTAAAAAGCACTAACCAATGCAAACTTAAAATTTAAGTGTATGTAACTGTAAAAGAATATTATTGCTTATTTTGTGTTGTAAGTTTGGCGTATTTATGCTATGAGTTCAATTCTGTTCCCTTCAATATCAAGAACTACACTTTCAAAGTAACCGTCTCCAGTTGTATGTGGTTCATTTATTATATGATGTCCATTTTTCCTAAGTGTTTCGGTAAGCGTAATAACGGCATCTTTTGAGCCCAAATTAAATGCAATGTGGGTCAATCCTAAAAGTTCGTTTAAATAATTAGATTTTAGCACTGTTGTTTTGTGCATAAGTTCTATTCTTGTTCCATTCTCAAAACTAATAAAGTAGGATTCAAAATGCTTTAAAGGGTTAGTATATTTTTCATTGCTATTCCCATTAAAGTATTGTACGTAAAAATTTCTCATTAACTCTAAGTTCTTTGTCCAAATTGCAACGTGATCGATTCGCATAAGCTCTGTAAAATAGGTTTTACAAATAGTAAAGTTTATTCAAATTACTTATAAATAAGTTGAATTGAAAACTATCATATGATATTAAAGAAATAAATCTTATTTTCGCACTCTAAATATAAAGATTAACAGCAATTTAATGATAAAAAAAATAAATTACTTTATACTGTCTTTATTGATATTAGCCTGTGCACCCTCTAAGAAAAGAGTTTCATGTGTAGGATGCGATCCAGTTTCTGGAATTGAAATTGAAAGCTCCTCCAATAAAGAGTCTATCCAATTTATAGTTCGTAACAAATCGAACACTCAAATGTTTATTCATAACTATATGCAACTAAATATTGAGAGATTTGAGGAAGATAAATGGGAGAAGGTTAGGATACTTAATTGTCCTTGTGGTGCACCATGTGCAAGACCTGCTGAGTTTATAGAGGTTGCTAAAGATGGAAACTTTACGTTTACCTGGGACAGAGTGGAGAGTTGGTGTGGAGAAAAGAATTCCTACGGTATTCCGGAATCGATGAAATTATCTGTAACTGCTGGGCGTTATCGTATAATGGTTATTTATAGTTTAGATGGTAGGGATACTAAGGTTTTTTATAAAGAATTCAATGTTTAATAAATAATAAATCCATGAAAAAGTTTAATTTTTTAGTAATACTGAGCCTTGTGCCAGTGCTTCTATTTTCTCAAAATTGGAGAGAAGCTTTTTATTCGAATTCCAACGATACAAAAAGCGCAATGAATTTTTATGAGATACAGAAAGATTTCAATGAGTACTGGAAAGATTATGATATCAAGGGAGGCTACTATACAGTAGATGGACAAAAGAAAAAAGCAGTAGGCTGGAAACAATTTAAACGTTGGGAGTGGTTCTGGGAAACTAGGATTGATTCTAAAACAGGAAAGTTTCCTACAGTTGACAAATTCTCCGTTTACAAAGAATTAAAGGCCAAAAAAACTAAAAGTGATAATTCAAATTGGCAAAGTATGGGGCCAAATTCCTCTTACGGAGGATATGCGGGTATTGGTCGGATTAACTGCATTGCCTTTCATCCAACAGATAAAAGTACATTTTGGATTGGTGCTCCATCTGGTGGTTTATGGAAAACTACTGATGGCGGTTTAAACTGGACTATACTTACGGATAATTTACCAGTTATTGGTGTAAGTGAGATATTTATCCCTAATGATTATGAAACATCCAAAACTATTTTCATTGCAACTGGCGATAGGGATGCAGGCGATAATTACTCCATAGGTGTGCTTAAATCAACAGATGATGGTCAAACATGGTCAACTACAGGTCTAACCTTCAATGTTGCTAGTCGTTATAGAATTACTAGGATGTTGGTACACCCAACTCAACAGAATATTATGTATGTTGCAACTAATGGTGGCATATATAAAACAATTAATGGAGGTACAGATTGGTCTATGGTTAAAAGTGGTACTTTCTTTGACATGGAATTTAAATCTGGGGGAGAAGATACTGTGCTTTATGCCGCTACTGCCGATTATAATGGTAGTCCGTTACTTTATAAAACAAAAGATGCTGGTGTTAATTGGAATGTTAAATATTCTTTTCCAACTGCAGCATATAGAGTAGAATTGGCTGTTGCAAAATCTAATTCTTCGGTGGTTTATGCCTTATCTTCAAAAACAAATGGAGGTATGGACGGTATTTATAAGTCTACAGATGGAGGTGAATCCTTCGCAAAAGTCTATGATGGCACAGTATCTGGTAAAAATCTTTTGAATTGGCATGCAAATAGTACTGATGCTACAGGACAAGGATGGTATGACTTAACCCTTTCAGTTTCCCCTACCAATGAAAATGAGGTTTATTTAGGGGGTATTAATTCTTGGAAATCTACAAATGGAGGAACTTCATGGTTTATAGTAAATCACTGGTATGGGAAGGATGGTATTCCCGCAGTACATGCCGATAAACATTATATGGTTTTTCAAGATGGAACAACCTTTTTTGAGGCTAATGACGGTGGATTATATAAAACAACTAATGGTGGGTCTACTTGGACTGATTTGACCGATGGCATGGTTATTAGTCAAATGTATAAACTTAGTGCTTCTCAGACCGTAAAAGATAAAGTAATTACCGGATTACAGGATAATGGAAGCAAATTGGTTGAGTCTGGAACTTGGGAGGATGTTAAAGGGGGTGACGGAATGGAGTGTTTGATTGATTATCTTGATGCAAACATTCAATATGCGACCTATGCAGAAGGGCAAATTGATAGAACATTAAATAATTGGCAATCTAGCGTTGATATTTCTGCAAATATTCCAGGAGGTCCAAGTGGTGCATGGGTTACACCTTATGTAATAGATCCAACGGATAATAAGGTTTTATATGTTGGATATGCTGATGTATGGAAAACAACCGATAGGGGCGATAGTTGGACAAAAATTTCGGCAGTTAATATGAGCGATAATATAAGGTCAATGGCTATTGCATCGTCAAACAATCAGGTTTTATATATTGCAAGTTTGAACCAGTTATACAAAACAATTGATGGCGGTAAGAATTGGGTTAACTTAACACAAAAATTACCATCTACTGGCACTATTACATCAATCACTATTGATGATATGGATTACAATAAAATTTGGATAACTTTTGGAGAGTATAATTCTGATAGGATTTTTGAGTCTAATAATGCAGGTGATAATTGGACTAATATTTCATCTGGTTTACCATTAGTTCCTGTTAGTACAATTGTGAAAAATAAGTTGTCAAAAACACAGCAGTTGTATGCAGGAACAGATGTTGGTGTATTCATCAAGGAGGAAAATGCCGATTGGACTTTATTTAGTAATAATCTGCCATCGGTAGTTGTAAGTGAACTTGAAATACATTATGACAAAGGGAATCCTTCAAATAGCGTTCTATATGCTGCAACCTATGGCAGGGGATTGTGGAAGTCAAATTTAGCTCCATTTGAAATGCCGGAGATAGTTCTTAACCTTATTGAAGGTACCTATTATGTTTCAAATACAATTAAGGCCTCAGTTCAAGTATCATTTAATACGGTAGAGACATTCACTTCAAATACCTTTAGTGCATATTTGTCTGACGCAACAGGTGGATTTTCTAATCCAGTATTGATTGGTACGTTAGTTTCTGATACCGAAAAATCTATTAGTGCTCTAATTCCAGAGGGGACTGTGTCAAGCGATTTATATCGTATTAAGGTATTATCATCTAGTCCAACTCTAGAAAGTACAGTTAGCAATTCATTTAAAGTAGTTTTGGATAATAATAAGCCTACAGTAAATGTGACTAGTACAATTACAGTTCCATCAACTAGTTCTAGAAATATTGAGGTTAGGTTTAAATTTAATGAGGCTGTTACAGGGTTTGAGCAATCGGATATAAATGTTACAAATGCTTCAATTTCTTCATTCGTTGTGACTTCGACTTCTGAATACAAAATATTTATTGCTCCAACTGCATCTGGATCAGTTACCGTAACTGTTCCAGCGGATATAGCAACGGATTTGGTTGGCAATACAAATGTGGCATCCAACGTTTGGTCAATAAATTATTATCCAACAGGAATTGACGACATATCTAGCTATGGAATAGGTGTTTATCCTAACCCAAGTAATGGTGTGATAAATATTAAATTTGATAAAAGTTATAGCCTAGTGAAAGTTATTGTTATGGATGTGCTAGGCAAAGTTGTTCACAAAGAACAAGTTGTTGGTGAGGGTGTAAAGGGTATTGATTTATCTCACTTACCCAAGAATATATACTTGGTAAAACTTAATTTGGAAGGCAAAGAGGTTATTTCTAAAATTGTTATTGAGAAATAGCGTAATATTTTAATTTTTTAAATAGGGGCATCAGTAATTCACTGATGCCCCTATTTTGTTATGACTTTTTTTAGGAACTTACTTCGAAAAAACTATTTGACCAGATTGAACAAGCGTTCCATTTGCTGTGAATCTGTATAGATATGTGCCAAATC
>CAZTVB010000015.1:0-16791 GCA_964616315.1 uncultured Rikenellaceae bacterium | reverse complement strand
TTTTATGGTATATGCATAAATTTATGTGCCTGTAATGATATTCGCCACTTTGGGTTTTGCATGATGTAATCAACAATTATCGGAACAATTTTCTCGTAAACGCTCCATTCGGGCTGCAGGAATAGCATACAGCTCGATTTTACTAATTTAGCATTTTCCTCGGCCCAAACCAAATCATCAGAGTTTGCCATTATTACTTTCAGTTCATCAGCCTTCATGTGTATTGAGTCTGCAGGTGGTTGCTGGCGCTTAGGCGATAAGCAAATCCAATCCCATTGACCCGATAAAGGGTAAGCTCCCGATGTTTCGATAAATGTTTGTATGCCTTTCGATTTTAATGCTGAGCATAAATAATCGAGAGGGTAGAGGCTAGGTTCTCCGCCAGTAACCACAACTGCTTTTGCTGGGAAAGATGCTGCTCGCTCTACAATCTCATCAACATTTATTGGAGGAAACACATCTGGATTCCACGATAAGCGAGAGTCGCACCAGGAACATCCCACGTCACATCCACCAATGCGAATAAAGTATGCAGCTCGTCCTGTTTGGAAACCTTCGCCCTGTAAAGTGTAAAATTCTTCCACTAAAGGAAGAATTTTACCTGAATCGAATTGCTTTATTGAATCGTTAAATTTCATTACCATTATTGGTTGTTTGATGAGAAAAGCAATTTTTTATCGCGTTCAATTGCTTGGTTAACCCATTCCTCTGGAACAATCTTCCATGTGTTAAAGCTGGTTGGGGTAATAACCTTTTTCTCCTCAATATACTTCATAATATAGTACCTTAAATCCTTCTCAGTTGATGTTTTTACCCGGTTTGCCAATTCCTCTGGAGCAATACCGCTACCCTTTGTAAGATGTCCGCCGCCACCGTTACCACGGTAGGAGTTTATGGCAACTGAGTATGTTTTATTCTCATCAAAAGGTGTTCCGTTTGCCATGGAGTGAATGGTAACTTTATCGCCATCGGGTTTTGAAACATCTACAGTGTAGATAATCCCTGCAGCGGAATCAAAGTTGTAGAAGTTGGCAAATAGTTGAACTTTCCCCTGCTGATTCTTTTGAATGCTGCCGTCTGCATTGGTTTTGAATTTAATCAGATTATCGTCGGCACTTTTCATGGTGTTGAACCAAACCGAGGCTGAATGTTCAAGAAATCCATCAATTTCTTTTCCGGTTAACGACATGGTGTAAAGGAAGTTCTCGAATCGGTATAGTTTAAACATATCGCTAACGGTTACTTGACCTTTTTTTATTGTCGATACAAACGAAAGAGGTGCAACAAACGAAACATCGGCCTTTGTTAAGTTCAATTGTGCAGAGTGAATAAAGTCGATAAATTCTGTTGGGCCAAAGTAGGCGTTGGCACTAGTCATTGTTTGGGTAAACTCGCCAATAGGGCGTTTAACAAAATCTTCAACTTTCTTGTAGTCGTTGGCAAATGTTGCCATAAAGTCGGCATCTGCTTTGAACTTCTTTGTATCAACTAGTTCTCCTTTAATAGATTTACTTTGTAGTTTTCCTTTCTTATCGAGATTTACAACTATTGTTGCTTCTGAAATTAACCTTGCTCCTGATGTTGGGTCCATAACAAGTACAGAGTCGCCATTTATGTTTGCAAATTTTTTGCAAAGTTTATCGTGGTCGTGTCCAATTAGGATTACATCAAATCCTGAAACCTGTTGTGCTACAAGTAACGATGCATTTTCATTTTTAGATTCACTGGCAGAACCACCGCCATAGGTAGCATCGTGACCAGAGTGGAACAACCCAATAATAATATGTGGTTTTTCCTTCTTCTGAATATGTTTAACCCAGTAGTTTGCTGTAATAATCATATCCTCGAAGTGCATATCGGGCCAAAGAATTTTTGGTAACCAGTGAGGTATTCCTGGGCTAGTTAATCCTAGAACAGCAATTTTAACTCCATCCTTTTTGATAATTGTGTAAGGCTTAAAGGCAGGCTTTCCTGTTTTTGTGTTAATAGCATTTGCGGCCATTAACGGCATTTTAAGTTGTTTTTCGATTGAGCGGTAAACTTTTGGACCTGTTTCAATATCGTGATTGCCTATAGTGGTGGCATCGTATTTCATAAAGTTGAACACACGAGATATAAGGTTTTGCTTTGTATCATCAATGAAGTTGGAGAAATAAACGGGTGGTTGTCCTTGTAGTATATCACCATTATCCAGTAGAATAACTTGTTGATTAACATTAGCACGTTCCTGCTTAACATAGGTGTAAGCGTTGGCTAAACTTCCATCCATAGGCTGATTTCTGATAAAATCGTATGGAAAAACAGCCCCATGAACATCGCTGGTTTGCAAAACTTTTATGGTTACACTCTTTTGTGCAAGTGTAGAGATTGCCAATAGCAATAATGTTGTTGATAGGATTGATAGTTTAATTGACCTCATGGTAAATCGGGATATTAGTAAAATAAACTGTAAAGTTAGACTTAAATTATAAATATCTAAAACCAACAAATTGTTTGGAATAAAGTTCTTGACAATGGTTTATTTAATAGCAAAAAAGGGTGTCTCTTTAATTGAGACACCCTTTTAATGTGTAAAATATCTAATTGTTACGATAAGAAACTGAGTAGAATACCAGCCGCAACTGCGCTACCAATAACCCCTGCTACGTTTGGTCCCATGGCGTGCATAAGTAGGTGGTTTGTTTTATCGTATTCCAATCCTACAACTTGCGAAACACGTGCACTATCTGGTACTGCCGAAACGCCTGCATTTCCAATTAGAGGGTTCATTTTGTTGCCTTCTTTTAGGAATAAGTTGAATATCTTCACAAACATTACCCCTCCAAAGGTTGCAATTACAAAGGATATTGCACCCAGAATAAATATAAATATTGATTTTGGAGTAAGGAAAGTTGTTGCTTGAGTTGATGCTCCAACTGTTAAACCAATAAGTATAGTTACAATATCAATAAGTGGGCCTTTAGCGGTATCTGCTAAACGTTTTGTAACGGTACTCTCCTTTAACAAGTTTCCAAAGAAAAGCATACCTAGCAATGGTAAGCCAGAGGGAACAATAAACGTTGTTAAAAGCATACCCACAATAGGGAAAAGAATTTTCTCCAATTTTGTAACCTGACGTGGAGGCTTCATCCTAATTAATCGCTCCTTTTTAGTGGTTAATAACCTCATTACTGGAGGTTGAATTACTGGAACCAACGCCATGTAAGAGTATGCAGATATGGCTATTGCACCCATTAGTTCAGGAGCTAAGCGCGATGATAGGAAAATAGCGGTAGGACCATCCGCACCACCAATAATACCAATTGCACCAGCTTCTTCGGGACTAAAACCAAAGAAAAGTGCAGCAATGTAAGCTCCGAAAATACCTAGTTGCGCAGCAGCTCCAATAAGCATTAACTTGGGATTGGATATCAAGGCGCTAAAGTCTGTCATTGCCCCAATTCCAAGGAAAATAAGAGGTGGATATATCCCTTTAAGAACCCCAAAATATAAGTAGTTCATTACGCTGCCATCCTCGTAAACTCCAATTTGGAATCCTGACATAAATGGTATGTTCCCTACAATAATTCCAAATCCTATTGGAACAAGTAGCATAGGCTCGTACTCCTTTGCTATGGCTAGATAAATAAAAGTCAATCCAATCAGTATCATTAAACCATGGCCAAGGGTAAAGTTGGCAAACCCGGTATATGAATAGAATTGACTTAAATTTTCCAGCAGAAATGAGAAAAATCCTGTTTGTTCCATGGCTATCCAATAATTATAAGTACATCACCTTCAAGTACAGAACTACCTTTGCTAACTTTTACATCAACAACTTTACCTTCCTTGTCGGAATCGATGTTATTTTCCATTTTCATTGCTTCGAGCAATAGTAGTCGTTGTCCAACCTTAACAATGTCTCCAGGCTTAACATAAACTTCAAGTACAACACCTGGAAGTGGCGATTTGATTGAACCAGACGTTGCTGAGCCAGGACTAGTTGTTTTTGCAACGGATGGATGAGAATCTGTGGCAGGAACAGCCTCAGAGCGAACCAATTTAGGCGTTTTAGTTTGTTTGAGCTCCTTGTCTAGCTCAACTTTGTAAGGAGTACCATTTACTTCCACTTCGGCAACATTTCCTTCCACATTTGCTACATGAACTGTGTACTCATTGCCATTTATTTTGAACTTAAAATCTTTCATTCGAGTATTGTTTTATTCCTTCAACATTAAATTATAGCATCATTATTTTTTAGGTGTACGGTTGGGCAATTGACGTAATCCGTAGATTTTTGAGCTCCATGGAGAATACATACGTGATACCCTTTGAATTGTAATAATGGCTGATTCGTTGTCGTGTTTTTCGGTTTCGTACATGTATAGCGCTGTAGATATTGCGGCAAATACCTCGCCCGAAATTTCTTCCTCTTCAACAACCTTAGTACCCTCGGTTTGATTCGCTTTTTGTTGTTTTCGCTGTACCGCTTTTTGGTTTGTTTTACCAATTGTTCTAAATATTCGGTATAGAACAATTAGTGCAGCAAAAACAACAAGCATTGCGGTTATCGCCATAATTGCTCCAGTTGAATCAAAGTTTCTGAACTTTTCTCCAGCGGAGACCTTTGGGGTAAGAGCATCGTTTGTTGAATTTGGAGTAGTAATATTGCTTATAGCCCAGTTGTCAGTACCATCAGGCATTCTACAATAGGTTTGATTTGCTGTAATTGCATTAATTGTAATGCTATCGATTACAGTTTTTCCATCGGGGCTAATTAATGCAATAAACCTATTAGTGCTGTCTATTTTGAAATTCAAGTGTAATGCTCCGTGTTGAGTTATTCCATCGGCAAAGAAAACTATGAATTGCCTTGTTGCAATAACTGTTGAAGGGTCGCCCGAAGGAATTTGGTATTTCTTGGGCTCATTTAAATTGTCGGTTAGGTAGCAGTTGGCAATATTTACTTTATTATAGCCAAGATTCATTATCTCAATCCAAGCACTTCTATTTCCAAAATTATCGATATAGTTGGATTTATTTACTAGCATTACCTCGTTAATACGCAAATCGTAAATGGTTTGCGCTTTAACTGATAACGAAAGTATTACTGCTACAAAAAAAGTGATGCCAAATAAATATCTTTTCATCATTATAAAGTTTTCAGAGATTATAATGGCAAGTTAGAGTGCTTCTTAGCAGGATTGGTATCCTTTTTCGTAGCCAACGATTGAAGTGCTCTGATTACACGGAAACGTGTATTACGAGGTTCAATAACATCGTCAATGTAACCAAATTTAGCAGCAACATAAGGATTAGCAAATTTCTCTTTATACTCTTGCTCTTTACGAAGTAAGAATTCAACTTTTGCCTTTTCGTCCTCAATGCTGTCCAACTCGCGGCTTAGTAGAACTTCAATAGCCCCTTTTGGTCCCATAACTGCAATTTCAGCGCTTGGCCAAGCGTAGTTGATATCGCCACGTAAGTGCTTAGAGCTCATCACATCGTATGCTCCACCGTAAGCTTTACGCAACACAACGGTTACCTTTGGTACAGTTGCCTCGCCGTAAGCGAATAGAAGTTTTGCACCGTGTATAATGATACCATTGTACTCCTGACCTGTACCGGGTAAGAAACCAGGAACGTCAACCAAGGTTACAATTGGAATATTGAAAGCATCGCAGAAACGAACGAAACGAGCTGCTTTACGAGAAGCGTTAATGTCAAGTACCCCTGCTAGGTATTTTGGTTGATTAGCTACAATACCTACAGATTGTCCATTGAAACGGGCAAAGCAAGTAACAATGTTTGCAGCAAAATCGCGTTGTAACTCCAAATACTCGCCATTGTCAACAACAGCAGCAATAACATCCTTAACATCGTATGGTTTGTTAGCGCTATCGGGGATAATCTCGTTTAGAGCATCCTCAAGTCTATCAATTGGGTCGTTTGTAGGAAGAATAGGTGCTTCTTCAAGGTTATTTTGAGGTAAGTAACTTAAAAGTTTGCGAATAAGCATAATGCCTTCTTCTTCGCTTTCCGATACGAAGTGAGCAACACCCGATTTTGCAGAGTGAACGCTTGCGCCACCAAGTTCCTCGGAAGTTACAGTTTCGCCAGTTACAGTTTTAACTACTTTAGGGCCAGTTACAAACATGTAGCTGGTATTGCGCGACATAATAATAAAGTCGGTTAGAGCAGGAGAGTAAACTGCACCACCAGCGCAAGGACCAAAAATTGCAGAAATCTGTGGAATTACGCCCGATGCAAGAATATTACGTTCAAAAATCTCAGCATAACCACCCAAACTCTTAACACCTTCCTGAATACGTGCTCCACCACTATCGTTGATTCCAATTACAGGTGCACCAACTTTCATGGCCATATCCATAACTTTGCAGATTTTTGCTGCAAACATCTCAGATAATGAACCACCAAAAACGGTAAAATCCTGAGAGAAAACGTAAACTAAGCGACCATCAATAGTACCGTAACCAGTAACAACACCATCGGAAAGGTAGGTTTCTTTCTCCAATCCGAAATCGATACAACGGTGGGATACAAACATATCGAACTCCTCGAAGCTGCCTTCGTCGAGAAGCATCTCAATACGTTCGCGAGCAGTGAATTTGCCTTTTTTGTGTTGAGCGTCAATACGTTTTTCGCCTCCACCAAGCTTGGCTTTATCGCGTAACTCTATTAGTTCTTTAATTTTTTGTTCTTGAGTGCTCATATTATAATGTGTGTTTGGGTATGGGTAATACTATTTGTTTTTGTCTTCGCATAGTTCAGTTAGAACTCCAATGGTTGATTTTGGATGAAGGAAAGCGATATCCAATCCTTCGGCACCTTTTCTAGGAGTTTTGTCGATAAGGGTTACGCCCTTATCTTCCATATTTTTAAGTTGCTCCTCAATACCTTTAACGGCAAATGCAATGTGATGAATTCCTTCGCCTTTTTTCTCGATGAATTTTCCAATTGGACCTTCGGGGTCGGTAGACTCAAGAAGTTCAATTTTGGTTTGTCCAACCATAAAGAATGCGGTTTTAACCTTTTGGTCTTTAACCTCCTCAATGTTGTAACATTTTAAACCTAAAATATTCTCGTAAAATGGAATTGCATCCTGTAAATTCTTAACAGCAATGCCGATGTGCTCGATATGTGAGATGCTCATAATTAATATAGTTTAAGTTCGTAATTAAGTGCAGCAAAGGTACTTTCTAATGACAAGTTTACCCAGAAAAAAAATCATCTATTTAATTGTTCTTCAACAGTGCTGAACAACATGTTTTCGCGAAAAAGGAAAGGCTAAAATTGTATCAACGTAAATTAGCAAAAAAGTAGGAGAAATGCAAGGAAACCTTACAGTAAAGACATGCTTAGTGTGATGAAGTCTTGGAGTGATGGAGTAATGGGTATTTGGAGGTATAATCAACTCTTCATTACTCTAACACTCCATTCATCCAATAGTCAATTTTCAAATTAATCAATTGTTAAATTGTCGAATTGACTCATTTCCCTATTGCTCTATAGAACAAATCGTGAATTTGTGTGCGAATATTCATATTGGCCAACTTGGTGTTGTTGGCATCGGGGTAAACGCGGTTTGAGAGGAACACGTAAATAAGCCCATTTTCTGGGTCAGCCCATACAACAGTGCCAGTGAATCCTGTATGTCCAAAGCTAAGCGGCGACGCCAATTCACCTGCAGGCGAAGGTTGTCCTTTTGGAGATGGTTTATCGAAACCCAATGCTCTGCGGTTTCCATTATTTCCATTGGGAGTATTAATAAACGTGTTCACAGTTTCTTGGCTTAATAAACGTTCATCACCGTAAACTCCTCCGTTTAGGAACATCTGCATAAGTTTAGCCATATCGTTGGCATTGGAAAAAACGCCAGCGTGACCAGCAACTCCGCCCATCATAGCAGCGGCAGGGTCGTGCACATCGCCCCAAATTAGCTGTTTACGGAATGTTAAGTCGTATTCGGTTGGGACAATTCTTTCTTTATCGAATTTTCGGTAGGGCTGAAATAGGGTATAGTTCATTCCAATTTTCTTGTAGAAATAGTTTTCGGATAGTTCATCGAGTCCTTTATTCTCAATATTTTCGATAACTTTCTGTAGATAAAGAAAACCAAGGTCGCTATACTTGTATTTTCCTGGTTCCTGAAGTGTACTTTTGTTTATGATATTGAAAATAGTGTCTTTTATTCCTTCGCAGGCGAACAAATTATCCGTGCAGCGTAAAGGAAATTTATCAGTCTTTTTCAAACTATAAAATGTTGGGTTTGCACCCACGTACTTGTGCAGGAATGTGCGTTCTGAAACTTTGAAAGGATACTCGGCACTAATTGTTTCTGTTGAAACAGGAGTGTTGGGAACAAGGGTGGAGAGTGTTTTAAGGTAGAACGGAATCCAAGGTTGAAGTCCCGATTGATGGAGTAAAATGTCGCCAACTTTAATCGATGCTTTATCCTTGTTATTAATTAGGTTGATATAGTTGCCAATTGGTGCGTTAAGTGTTATTCTCTGATTATCGAATAATCGCATAACTAGTGGAACAGTTGCCGATATTTTTGTAATTGAAGCAATATCGTAAAGCATTCGCACATCCACATTTTCCTGGGAGTCGTATGTAGGTTTTCCAAAACTTTTGTGGTAAAACACTACACCATTTTTTGCTGCAAGAATTTGCATTCCAGGAGTTACTCCCTGTTGAATTGCATCGAGTGCGACAGAATCAACTTTCTGTAAGAATTTAGAGTTTATGCCAATTTCTTCCGGTAAAGAGTATGAAAGCCTAGTTCCACCTTGGGTCTCAATTCCTAAACCAGCAACATAGGAGTTGAATACTGAAACGGGTAACTTTCCTTTGGCTCCAATTCCCCCAAAAATCATTTGTGCTGCTAAATTTTGGCTATCGGGGGAGTTATCGTATGTTATTAGAATGGATGAGAACGAATAAGGGTTATAAAACTTCGATAATGAATAAGGCGTTCCAAAATAGGCTAGAATCATTTTTTTCCGGAATGCAATATCGAAAAGGAAGTTTGCAACTTGATTTGTTACCCCGTAATTCTTGCTAAATCGACTATCGGCTGCGTGATACCCTGCAATTACAAGGTTGTATGGTTCGAGGGCTTCGAGCAGAGAATCGTATTCAGCGACTGTAGACTCCGGATTTATACTAAATGTAGAAATTGCTGTGTATAGCTCCATTTGCTCACGAAAAACATCGCCTTTGTTGCTACCAATCTCTATATATGCAATTTTCAGTGTGTCCAGTCCTTTTAATGGTAAAATGCCATTGTTGGAAACAACTGTTAAGGAGTTGGTGATTATTTTTCTGCGTAAAACTTTAGATGATTCCCTATTCAAATCCTCATACAGATTTGTTAATGCAATCGGCTTGTAGTTGTTTAGACCTACATAGTATTTTGCCTCCAATACTTTTCGGCATTTTTCGTTGATTTCAGCCTCAGTTATTTCGCCGCTTTTCACAAGGGCTTCAATTTTATCAATCGATTCCTTTACTTTTGAAGGGAATAGTAATATGTCGTTACCCGCTTTAAGGGCTAAGGTATTAATGTCTACAGGGGTGTAATAATCGGAAATCCCTTTCATGTTAAGGGCATCGGTAAAAATTAAACCTTTAAATCCAAGGTCGTTTATCAAACTTTTTTTAATGATATTGGCAGAAATGCTTGCAGGTTTAAGTGAATCTGGCTCTAAACTGGGAACTCTAAGGTGTGCAACCATAATGCTATTAATTCCACCATTTATTAATTGCTTGAATGGATATTTTTCAATAGAATCTAAACGTTCAATGGTATGAGAAACAGTGGGCAATGCAAGGTGCGAATCTTCATATGTATCGCCGTGACCTGGAAAGTGCTTAGCGCAGGCAATAATGCCGTTATTCTGTAAACCTGCCATATACGCCAATCCGAACTTAACCACTCTTTCCTTATTCTCGCCAAAAGAACGAGTATTGATAACTGGGTTTTGTGGATTGCTATTTATATCGACAACTGGGGCAAAGTTTATATGAACGCCAAGGCGTTTAAGCTGACGGGCAATATCGCTTCCCATTTCGTAAACCAACAACGAATCAGAAGTTGCTCCAAGCATCATTTGACGAGGGTAGGAGAACGTGCTGTCTAAGCGCATTCCTGGACCCCATTCAGCATCCATTGATATTATCAAAGGAACTTTTGCAAGCGACTGGTAATAGTTGGTTTGGTTTGCTTGCCTTACAGGTCCACCCTGAAAGAATATTAATCCGCCAATTTTCTGATTTCTTACTAAATCGGCAATTTCTTGAATGTGCTTGTCGTCACGGTTAGAGTATGCAGCAACCATAAATAGTTGCCCAATACGTTCACGAAGCGTAAGTTTGCTCATAACAGAATCAACCCAATTTGATTGGGAAAGTGTGTCCTGCTTAGTAGTCACAAAATTCTTTTTGTTAGCAAGCGAAGTATTAAAAAAAAATAAGATTACCAGTAGAAATGTGCTAAAATGCTTCATAAACGAAAAATTGACAAAATTTTGGTTAACAAAAATAATTCCGAAATTTTTCATAACCTATGATTTTTGAGGGTTTTAACCAACAGAATGTTGACAAACATCAAAAAGAGGAGTTTTTTGTGAGGCGGGAATATATATGGAATACGGATGACACAAATTTGACAGATTTAAACAGTTTGCAGATATTGATGGAGTGTTGGAGTAATGGAGTATAAGTCTAATCTTCCATCACTCCATTACTCCTTATTTCTTAGTAACTTATTACCTTATTCTCTCAATACCTCATTGCCCTTTTCATTAAACTTTTTCTCTCCTCCTGCATCAAAAAAAGGTTAACTTTAGTCACTTTAATAATTTTCTAACCAACAATAATCTCTATGAAAAAATTAGCACTTGTAGTTTTTGCCGTTTGCTGTTTTTTGATGGCAAACGTTAATGCTCAGGAAGCAAGATTAATGCGTTTCCCTGCAATATTTGGGAATCAGGTTGTATTTACCTATGCTGGCGACCTTTATACCGTTCCTTTACAGGGAGGTGTGGCTCGTAAACTTACTAATCACGTAGGTTATGAGATGTTTGCAAAATTCTCGCCCGATGGCAAGACCATTGCATTTACTGGACAGTACGATGGAAATACTGAGGTTTTCTCAATTCCATCCGAAGGTGGTGTGCCTAAACGTCTTACACATACTGCTACTCTGAATCGCGATGATGTTTCGGACCGAATGGGACCAAACAATATTGTGATGACCTGGGCTCCCGATGGAAAAAGCATAATTTACCGCTCGCGCAAGCAAACGTTCAACGATTTTGTTGGTGCACTTTTCAAGGTTTCTGTTGACGGTGGAATGTCCGAGGAGGTTCCTCTTTCGGGTGGAGGTTTTTGCTCATTTTCTGCCGATGGCAAAAAGTTAGCTTTTAACAGAGTTTTCCGCGAATTCCGTACTTGGAAATACTACAAAGGCGGTATGGCCGACGATGTTTATATTTTCGATTTTGATTCCAAGGAGGTTAAAAATATTACCAGCAATGTGTCTCAGGACTTATTCCCCATGTGGATTGGCGATGAGATTTTCTTTGCATCGGATAGGGATAGGACAATGAACCTATTCTCCTACAATATCAAAACAGGAGCAACCAAAAAGGTAACCAACTTTACGGAGTACGATATTAAGTTCCCATCTCATTCTGGAAATTCTATTGTATTTGAGAATGGCGGTTACTTATACCATTTCGATGCTGCTACAAAAACATCAACCAAAATACCTGTTACTATTTACGACGATTTTGAGTATTCTCGTTCGGAGTATAAGGATGCCAGCAAGAGCATTGCATCGGCAAGTTTATCGACTAATGGCGAAAGAGTTGTTTTTTCGGCCAGAGGTGATGTTTACACAGTTCCAGCCGAAAAGGGCATTACCCGTAATTTAACCCAAAGCTCCGATGCTCACGATAGGGAGGCGCAGTGGTCGCCCGATGGAAAGTATATTGCATACTTGTCCGACAAATCTGGTGAGTACGAGATATATATTCAGGCTCAGGATGGTTCTGCAAGTCCTATTCAGATTACCAATGGTATTAACAATTACATATTTGGCTTAGATTGGTCGCCCGATAGTAAGAAAATTCTATTCAACGATAGGTTAAATAGGCTGATGTATGTTGATATCGATACAAAGAAAATTACACAGGTTGATAAAGGTGAATTTGGTCAGATATTCAGTTTCAACTGGTCGCCCGATAGCAAGTGGATAACATACTCAACTCAAGATGTTAACCGCTTTAGCATCATCTATCTTTACAATTTAGAAAATGCGACAAAGACCCCTGTAACCGATAACTGGTATGCATCGTTCCAGCCTAATTTTTCTAATGATGGTAAGTATTTGCTGTTTGTTTCCGATAGGGATTTTAACCCAATATACAGCCAAACAGAATGGAACCATGCCTATCGTAGTATGAGCAAAATCTATATGATTTTACTATCGAAAGATACTCCTTCGCCATTTGCGCTGGAGAATAACGAGGTTGCTATTGCTCAAAAATCAACTACAGAAAAACAGGATGATGCCAAGAAGGATGCAAAGGCCAAGGAAGAACCAAAAAAAGATGCTGCCCCTACTGTAACTGTAAAGGTTGATTTTGATAATATTCTTTCACGAATTATTGAAATCCCTGTTGAGGCTGCTAACTATGGAAATTTGTACTGTATTGATGGAAAGGTTTATTACAACTATTTTAATGCTGGTGCTGGTCGTAGAGGTGGCTCTGCAAAAATGTACGATTTGAAAAAGAAATCGGAGGTTGAACTTGGCGAGTCGTTAGGGTTTAGCATATCTCCAAATGGTAAAAAAATGCTTGTGGCAAAACGGGATAGCTATAGCGTTATTGATTTACCAAATTCTTCTGTAAAATTGGATAAGACCATCGATTTGAGTGGTATGAATGTTTGGGTTGATTACCGCAAGGAGTGGAAACAAATTTATGATGAGAGTTGGCGACAAATGCGCGATTTCTTCTATGTTGAAAATATGCATGGTGTAAATTGGAAAGCAATGCACGATAAGTATGCAGCGCTATTGCCCTATGTGAATCATCGTAACGATTTAACCTATATAATTGGTGAGTTGATTGGTGAGTTAAGCGTAGGCCATGCATACGTGAATAGTGGCGAGAAGCCCGAGCCCGACAGAATTAAAGTTGGATTGTTGGGTGCAAAAATCAGTAAGCATACAAGTGGGTATTTTAAGGTTGATAGAATAATTGAAGGGAAGAATTGGGATATGTCAACCCGCTCACCTTTGCAGGAAGTTGGAGTAAATGTTAAGCCTGGCGATTTTATTTTAGCAGTTGATGGTCAAAATCTACAGAATATAAGCGATATATACTCTACCTTGGTTGGCAAAGCCAATAAAACAGTTGAGTTGGTTGTAAATAGTAAGCCCGATATGGCCGGAAGCCGCAAAGTGCTTGTTACTCCAATTGCCGATGAGGCAAGCCTATACTACTACGATTGGGTTCAAAAGAATATCCAAAAAGTAACCGAAGCTACCAATGGTGAGGTAGGTTATATTCATATTCCCGATATGGGCGTTGAGGGTTTGAACGAGTTTGTAAAGTACTTCTATCCTCAGTTAACTAAAAAGGGGTTGATTATCGACGACCGTGGTAATGGTGGAGGTAACGTATCGCCAATGATTTTGGAGCGACTTAACCGTGAGGTTTACCGTTTAAATGCTCGTAGAGGAGTTGCTCACTCATCTACAATTCCTGCACAAACCCACTATGGGCCTAAGGTTCTACTTTTGGACCGTTACTCAGCATCGGATGGCGATTTATTCCCGTACGGATTTAAGCGTTTGGGAATTGGAACTACCATTGGAACTCGCTCTTGGGGTGGAGTTGTGGGTATTTCGGGCTCATTACCTTTTGTTGATGGTGGCGACCTTCGTAAACCTGAGTTTGCTAGTTACAGCAGCGAGTCCAGCGATTGGATTATTGAAGGCTATGGTGTTGACCCAGATATATACTTGGACAATGACCCTTACCGTGAGTATATTGGTATCGACGACCAGTTAAGCAAGGCAATAGAAGTTGTAAAAGAACAACTTAAAGACTTTAAGCCGCTACCTGCAATACCTCAAAATCCTGATAAATCAAAATAACGGTGTTAAGGAATAAAACAAAGAAGTGTCCTCGTTTTGGGGGCACTTTTTTTATAGAATACTGATGACACAAGTTTAACAGATTTAAACAACTCGCAGAATTGATGGAGTGTTGGAGTAATGGAGCATAAATCCAATCTTCCATCGCTCCATCACTCCATTTCTCTTAATAACTTATTACCCTATTCTCTCATTGCCTCATTGTTACATTAACAAATTGTCAAATTGCCTAATCATTAGGATTCCACCACTTTTTTTCGGAAATTTACAAGGTCAATGCAGCAAATTTGTTTCCGAAAGAGTCTATAAAATAGAAAGCAATGAAAAAACCTGATCGGGAGATGAATATTCATTCGGAGCTTATAGAGCTATGCCGGCGAGGCGACAGCAAAGCCCAATTCGAGCTGTATAACTTATACTCAAGGGCGATGTACAATGTGAGCTGCCGAATTTTACCCGATAGGATGGAGGCAGAAGATGCCATGCAAGAAGCGTTCTTTAAAGCATTTGATAAACTTCACACTTTTCGCAACGAGGTTGCATTTGGTGCTTGGTTAAAACGGATTGTTGTTAATACCTGCATCGACTATTTAAAGAAAAAGAAGTTACAGTTAACATCGATTGACGATGTGAAAGGTGTTGCGGATGTTCAGGATGGTGTTGACGATTTTGTGCCAGAGTCCGTTGAGGGCATTAAAGTGGCCATGAATGAGTTGCCCGAAGGATACCGCTTAGTGCTTAGCCTTCATTTAGTTGAAGGATACGAGTACGAGGAAATTGCCGAGATGTTGGGAATTGCACAATCGAGTGTTCGTTCGCAGTTTACAAGAGCGCGGCAAAAATTAATAGAGTTACTAAAGCAAAGAAATAAAACTTTCAATTATGGAAAGGTTTAATGAATATATAAAGGATAACAGAAGTCTGTTCAACGATGAAGTTTTACTGGAAGGTCATCAGGATAGATTTTTGGAAAAAATGAGACAACGCAATAGGTCTCATGTATTCCGAGTAGCCCTGTCCGCTGCAGCAACGGTAGTTCTTATACTATCGCTAACAGGAGCACTAGGATTATTCTACAATCAGGAGTATATACCTCAGTTTGCCAATGCAATTTTTGGAGAGAAGAGCCAACAGAGTGTTTTGAAGGAGATGGATAGTTACTACAATAGTCAACTCCTTAAGAAATACAGGGCAATTGAACAAATCGCCTTTAATTCAGACCCTTCAGTAAAGCCCGAGGTTTTAAAGATGCTTGCTGAGTTAGAGTTGGAGAAAGAGCGATTAGAAAGTGATTTGAACCAGAATCCTCGGAAAGAGTATGTTGTGGATGCGATTGTTCAGAACTATCAGGTTCGAATGGAGGCATTACAAAGGATTCAGGATTCATTGAGCGAAACAAAGCAATAAAAACAAGATATTTTTTCAAATAGTGTAAACGATAAAAATCAATCATATGAAAACGATGAGAGTTATATCAGCCACTTTAGCCTTTCTGCTTATGGTTTCGTGTGCCTTTGCTGCTAAAGGTAGATTAAATAAAGTGTTCGACCGTGAGTTTGCTGTGAAGGAATCAACAAAACTTTACATTGAGAACAAGTACGGTCAAATTAATGTGGAGAACTGGGATAAAAACCTTATTTCAATTCACGTTGAGGTAAAGGTTGACAATCCAAACGACGAGAAAGCAAAAATTATGCTCGATGCCATTGATATTGAGTTTTCTGAAACCGACAATGTAGTATCTGCTATTACAAAGTTCAATCAGGATATTATGAAGTCGAACAAAAGGTTATTCTCTTCAATCTCAAACGATGAGATGAGTATCGATTACTTAATTAAAATGCCTAAGAATATTGAGGTGGATCTGAATAACAAGTATGGCGATATTTTTATCAACGAACTATCAGGTAAAGTATTAGTTGATTTAAGGTATGGGAATATTAGAATAAATAAATTGGAACGTGGTGATGCCGAAAATCTTAATACTCTTTCTGTTGCTTATGGTAGTGCAACAATTAGTGATGTTAACTGGCTTAAAGTTGATATCAAGTACGGTAATCTAAAGATTGATAAGGCTCGTGCAGTTGTAATACTTTCAAAGTACTCAAAAGTAAGCGTTGATAAGGTTAATTCGGTTGTTGTTGATTCTAAATATGATGGTTACAACCTTGGCTCAATTTCGAACCTAATAGGAGAGTCTGGATATACAAACTTTGTAATAAATGAATTGAGCAAGAAGTTAAATCTTACCTCTAAGTACGGCGATGTGAAGGTTGTAAATGTTGCCGATAATTTCGAGAGCATAGTATTCAACGGCGCCTATACAGGTTTAAAGGCTGGAATTAATTCAAATGTATCATATAAAATTGATGCGGTTGTATCGTACGGTAACATTAAGTTTGATGCACCTACTTCAAAAATTAATAGAATAGAGCAGAATACAAGTACAGAGGTGAGCGGTGTTATTGGAGCATCGGAAACCACCAATTCAAAAGTTTATGTAAGAGCAAAGTATGGTAGTGTAAGTTTGTCGAAGTAAATTTGATTATTTAAAGATAAACGGGGTGCTTTTTAATAAAGCCCCCCGTTTATCTTTAAATATTAATGTTGTATGT